>JBIPNX010000182.1:0-5226 GCA_044378145.1 Flavobacteriales bacterium
TGCGGTAAAAATCAATTTCACAATATTAAATTATTAGCAATGAACGCAACACATATTCATTTGCTGTTAAATCACCTACCAATAATTGGTACGTTAATAGCAAGCGCAATTATGGTTTGGGCCATAATAAAAAATAACCCAAAGTTTAAAGATTTTGCAGCAGGCCTTATGGTAGTACTTGCCCTGAGTGCAATAGTAGTAAACACTACCGGCGAGAGTGCCGAAGAAACAGTGGAAAATATACCCGGTGTTACTGAAACAGCTCTAGAGACGCATGAAGATTCTGCAAAGCCGGCCTTAATATTAACATTGACCGCCGGGTTACTATGTGCTGTTTACCTGTTTTTTAGCATACGTAAACTGCCTGTACGCAAGAGCTTGTTTGTAGCATGCACTGTAGTAACAGTGTTGGCTTTTGGAGCAATGGCCAGGGCTGGCTATTATGGCGGGCAAATACGCCATACAGAAATTACTAGTGAGCAGGGAATACCTGTCGAAACCAATAACCAAGACGAAGATTAGTAATGTTAAACAGGATTATTCAATTTTCAGTTTCTAACAAACTGATAATTGCCCTGTTTGTTGTAGCTCTTATTGGCTATGGCAGCTACCAGGTAACCCGTTTGCCTATAGATGCTGTACCCGATATTACCAATAATCAGGTGCAGGTAATAGCTGTAGCCCCGGCAATGGGCGCTACAGATATAGAAAGGTTAATTACCTACCCAATAGAACAGGCTAATGCCAACATACCGGGCTTAATGGAAATGCGCAGCTTTTCGCGCTTTGGACTTTCGGTAGTAACCCTGGTGTTTAATGATGATGTTGATGTTTACTGGGCACGCCAGCAAGTTGGCGAACGGCTGGTAAAAGTACAACCGCTTATGCCCCCCGGTGTTGCAATGCCCGAAATGGGGCCTGTAACCACAGGGCTGGGAGAGATATACCAGTATGTAGTAAGGCCTGAAAAGGGATACGAAAATAAATATGATGCAATGGAGCTGCGTACCATTCAGGATTGGGTGGTGCGCAAGCAACTACTAGGGGTTTCGGGCGTTGCAGATATTAGCAGTTTTGGCGGCAAGCTAAAGCAATACGAAATAGCAGTAAATACAGATAAACTAAAATCGTACGGCGTAACTATTGCCGATATTTTTGATGCGTTGGAAAATAATAACCAGAACACCGGCGGTGCCTATATTGAAAAGGGGCCTACAGTGCAATACATACGTACCGAAGGCTTAGTGGGCAGCCTTGCCGACATAGAAGGCATACAGGTAAAAAATACCGAAAATGGCACACCGCTATTTATACGTGATGTTGCTGATGTTAGGTTTGGTAATGCTACCCGCTATGGGGCTTTGTGTTATAACGATGTTGGGGAAGTTGCGGGTGGTGTTGTTATGATGGTTAAGGGAGGTAATAGCAGTAATGTTATAAAAGATGTAAAAGAACGTATTGGTATAATACAAAAGGATTTGCCCGAAGGAGTGGTTATTGAACCCTTTTTAGACCGCACCAAAATGGTAAACAACGCCATTGGTACAGTAGAAAAAAACCTAATGGAGGGCGCTTTAATTGTAATTTTTGTACTGGTATTATTCTTGGGCAACTTTAGGGCAGGCCTTTTGGTTGCATCTGTAATACCACTGGCTATGCTGTTTGCCATAATTATGATGAATCTTTTTGGCGTTAGTGGTAACCTGATGAGCCTTGGCGCTTTAGATTTTGGACTTATTGTAGATGGGGCAGTAATTATTGTAGAGGCTGTAATGCATACGCTTGGCCACAGCAAAAAGTTTAGCCATATAAACATGCTAAGCCAGGCCGATATGGATAAAGAAGTAAACCAATCGGCAGGACGTATGATGAACAGTGCTGTGTTTGGGCAAATAATAATACTAATAGTGTATTTGCCAATATTTACCCTGCAGGGTATAGAGGGTAAAATGTTTAAGCCTATGGCCCAAACAGTAGCCTTTGCATTACTGGGGGCGTTTATCCTATCCCTTACTTATATACCGGCATTTAGTGCCTTGTTTTTAAGCAAAAAAATAAGCCATAAAAAAACTATATCAGACAAAATGATGAATGGTATTGAGTATTTCTACCAAAATGTGCTTATCCGTGTGCTTAATTATCCTAAAACAATAATTACCGCAGCTATTACTTTATTTATTGGTGCGGTAGTAACACTAAGCTTTTTAGGAGGAGAATTTATACCCAGTTTAGAAGAAGGCGATTTTGCAGTAGAGTGCCGTTTGTTAACAGGGAGTAATCTTACTGCTAATATTGAGGCTACTCAAAAGGCATCGCACATTATTTTACAAAAATTCCCTGAGGTTATAAAAGTAGTAACCAAAACCGGTAGTGGCGAAATACCAACCGACCCTATGCCCATTGACGCATCGGACATGATGATTATTTTAAAAGATAAGAGCGAATGGACATCGGCAAAATCATTTAACGAGCTGGCTGACAAAATGAGCAAAGAACTGGAAGCTGTTCCCGGCTTAACAACGGGCTTTCAGTTTCCTGTGCAAATGCGTTTTAATGAGTTAATGACAGGGGCAAGGCAAGATGTGGTGTGCAAAATTTTTGGCGACAATATGGATAGCCTGGCATTGTTTGCCCAAAAACTGGGCACCGCTGCAGCAACTATTGATGGTGCTAAAGATGTTTTTGTAGAGCCTGTTGGCGGTATGCCTCAAATTGTAATAACCTACAACCGCTCTGCAATTGCACAATATGGCCTTAATATTAGTGATGTAAACAGGGTGATTAACACTGCTTTTGCAGGGCAAAGTGCCGGCCTGGTATTTGAAGGCGAAAAGCGGTTTGATATGGTTGTGCGTTTGCAGGGCGAAAAGCGAAGCAATATTCAGGATGTAGAAAATCTTTTAATACCCACGCCGCAAGGCACGCAAATCCCATTGTATCAGCTAGCACAAATAGTAAGCCAAGATGGCCCTAACCAAATACAGCGCGAAGGTTCTAAAAGGCTTATTGTGGTTGGCTTTAATGTGCGTGGGCGCGATGTGCAAAGCATTGTAACAGAGCTACAGGCTAAAGTTGATAAAGAGTTAATGTTGCCCAAAGGTTACCGCATAGATTATGGCGGGGCTTTTGAAAACCTTAACGCTGCAAAAAAACGCTTAAGCATTGCAGTGCCCGTTTCGTTACTTCTAATATTTCTTATGTTATATTTTGCCTTTGGTTCAATAAAACAGGGTTTGCTTATTTATACTGCCATTCCATTGTCTGCCGTAGGTGGCATATTTGCATTAGCAGCACGCGGCATGCCTTTTAGCATATCTGCAGGGGTTGGTTTTATTGCTTTGTTTGGTGTGGCTGTGCTTAATGGTATTGTACTTATTGCTGAGTTTAACCGCTTGCGTTCTGAAGGGATGAAAGATGTTAAACGCATTGTTACCCAGGGCACCAAAGTAAGGCTACGCCCTGTGCTAATGACAGCCTTTGTAGCATCGCTGGGTTTTTTACCAATGGCTATAAGCAACGGGGCAGGGGCAGAGGTGCAACGCCCGCTGGCAACAGTGGTTATAGGCGGTTTGTTATTGGCTACACTACTAACACTTTTTGTACTGCCGGTTCTTTACATTTTGTTTGAGCAAGGCTTTAAAGTTAAAAAGCAGGTAGTGGCAGGTATTGCAGTTTTTGCATTTTTGGGCTTAAGTGCTATACCGGGCTATGGGCAACAAACCATATCGCTGCAAGCAGCAATAGATACCGCACTAAAAAACAATCAAAATTTACGTGCGCAAAATCTGCAGGTAGATTATCTGAATAAGCTTAAAGGCACCGCATGGAACATACAGCCAACTGCAATTAGTGCCGACTATGGCCAATTAAATAGTGTTTACAACGACACTCGTTTTGGTATATCGCAAACCATAAAATTTCCTACGGTATATACAACTCAAAAGCAACTGCTTAATGAGGAGTATAAAGGCGGGCAAATGTTGGTGGCAATTAAGCAGAATGATTTAAAAAAACAGGTGTCAACCGTGTTTTACGAGCTATTGTTTTTAGAACAAAAAAAGAGACTGTTGCAACGCGCAGATAGTTTATTTGCGGGCTTTTTAGACAGGAGCACTCAACGTTATAACAAAGGAGAGAGTAATATATTGGAAAAAACCACTGCCGATAATCTAAAAGGCAAGGTAAGTTTACAGCTTAACCAGTTGCAGCAAGATTATGATATATTACAAAAGCAATTCAATTACCTGTTAAATACACAGGTTGGTTATGTTGCAACGGCTGCACAGTTTAAAATTGTCCAACCGGTATTGGCTGATAGTAGCGCTTTGCGCCAAAATCCGTTGGCGGGTTATTTAAAACAGCAACAACAAGTTAGCCTATACCGTTTAAAGACTGAAAAAGCAGCATTACTGCCCGATATTAGTTTAGGCTATAGCAATATGAGTATACGTGGTGTTGGTGCTGATAATAATGCCTACATAACGTCATACAGGTTTCAGTCGGCGCAGTTTGGTTTGGGCATACCCTTGTTTTTTGGTGCACAAAAAGCCAAAATTGGTGCGCTTAAAATAGATAGGCAAATAGCACAAAGTAACTACTTGGCAGGCGTGGCATCTTTACAAACAACTTACAGCCAGGCTGTAAGCAACTATGCCAAATGTAAACAGGCGGTTGATTATTATGAAAATAGTGCCTTGGGCTATGCCGATACTATTATTAATACAGCTAATACCCAGTTGCAAAATGGCGACATTAACTATTTAGAGTGGGTAATGCTGGTAAACCAGGCAATAGGTACCCAAAGCGATTATTTAGATGCCGTAAAGGCGCTAAATCTTAGTGTTATCGAGTTAAACACACTAACAAACAAGTAAAAAAATGAGCAAGTATATAATTTTTATAGCTATAATATTGCTAAGTGCCTGTGGCGGGGCAAAGCAGGCAAATGAAGAGCCTGTGGGTAATGATAACGGAACTACGGTTACTATTACAGATGCCCAAAGCAAAAATGCAGGCATACAAACCGGACCGGCTCAGGTTAAGAGCCTGTCGTCAATGCTAAAGGTAAATGGCATTATTGATGTGCCGCCTCAAAATATGGTGTCTATTAGTGTGCCTTTGGGGGGGTATTTAAAAAGCACAAAACTGTTGCCGGGTATGCATGTAGCCAAGGGTGAGGTTATAGCGGTAATGGAAGATCAACAATACATTCAACTGCAGCAAGAT
>JBIPNX010000472.1:0-5168 GCA_044378145.1 Flavobacteriales bacterium
TGTCACAAGCCAGGGATTGCATTGCTGAATGGCGCAAGGACTACAACGAAGTCAGGCCCCACAGCAGTCTGGGGAGGATTCCTCACTCACAGTTCGCCCAGCAACAAAGGATTCAATTCTTTGCCACTGATTCCAACAACAATCAATTTTTAGATTAACCTTGCAAAACCGGACTACTTCTTAATCAATGGTACGGCTGGTAGGGAGCAGGTCAGAACCTCAATGATTTTTTTGAACATAAAATTGATACATGCCAGTAAAGGTATCTGGATTTTCTTCTTCGTAAATGTGCCATTGATCAAGTTTGGTTGCTGCTGTGTCATTGGTAAAGCGTTTGTGGTAGGTTTGAATTACAGACGCGTCAATTTCAAAACCTAAAAAATTCAAATTGTTATCTCTCAAAAATTTATCAATAGACAATAAGTTTAGACGATGTTCCTGAATATGGAAAAGTAAATCCCGACAGGCACTCGTACTAAAGAAATCTGTACTACACGTTGCAAAGCCATACTCTTCAGAATTTTCCTTTGTAAGTAAATGCTTTCGATAATCTCGAATTTCACGTGGAGATGAGCCGATACATTCTCTGCTAATCAAGTTACGCACTCGAACAATATCTCGCCTTGCAAGCTCACTGTAGAGCCCAATCTTCATTAGCCCTCGAGGTCGAAGTAAAGATAAAAGAGCCTCCCAGCCCTCAAAGGGGTTATCAAGATGATGCAAGACCCCTGATGATTCAATAAGATCAAACGTACGATCAAGTAAAGATAATTTTAAAATATCTGCTTGCGCGTATTCTATCGATGTAATATTTAACTCCGCCGTTTTTCTCTTGGCGTAACATAGACTAGAAATACTCAAATCGACTGCTAAAATTTTTGCACCAACAATTACAGTCGAAGTGCCAATTGAATGCTGTCCTGTGCCACACCCAGCTACAAGTATTTCTGGACTCTTATCGTCATTGAGGCGTTGAAAACTTGACAAAGGAAATTTATTTTGTATGTATGAATTAAGAAATTTTTTGTGTGATTCCTTTGGCAATCGAATCCATCTTGGATACGGATTTTCTTCATACTGGCTTTGAACCTTAACAGAAATAAAGCTTTCTACAATAGTTAAGACTGGAATCGATCTACGCAATTTTATTTCTTCTAATGGTTCTTTAATTTGTTGTATCAAGACACAATTAATGGCATTTATATATTTTTTTTGGAGTAATTTTTCTGCGCCTGCAATAGAGTGAAGAGGGAAATAACAAGCAACCGCTATTACCCATGTCACTGGAAAATTCTGACCCTTTTCTAAAGCTGTTGTTAGTAAATGTCGTAATCTTGTTGAGCGGTTAATTTCATCGGTGGTTTGGAAATAAACGTATTCATTGATAAAGCACTGCTGAGCAATCGAGCAATATAAATTGGCTACTTCTTCGGATTCAAATTCATCTAGTAATAATGATGATGAAACATTTAAAAAAAAAGTTCTAAGATTTGTAAAAAAAATCTCTAATTGATGGTCTGGAATCGGCATTGAAGTCAGCATTGCGTTCATAAGCAGTGATGCATCAAATTTTTTGTTTAAAATTAAATTTAAAATATATTCGTTAGGGCTAGATTTATTGATATTTTTTTTTGAATTATCTAAAATCTCTATAAAAGCATTATTTGTTTTTAACAACCGACAGGCAAACGGTGAAATGTGTGAAGGCCTGCCCCATGGTTCAAGAATTGCACAAGTAACCAATTGAGATAAAGATAGATGCCAAGTTTTAATATTTATTCTTCTTGTGATATCTATAAACAAACCCTTTGCTGCTAAGGTGGGTTTTATTCTTATCGATTTAATTGCCGCGTTAAATGCTTCTTCTAATCTGCCAAGCTCTTTAAGCGTGTTGCTCAAATTACTATAGGATTCTGCTAAGTTTGAATCGATTGCAATTGCTTTTTTGTAACTTATAACAGCATCTTCTAGCCTGCCATTTTTTTGTAGCATGTTTCCCAGATTATTATGGACTTCTGCTATATTGGGAGTGATTGAGATCGCTTTTCTGTAGAATGTTTCTGCTTCATCTAGCCTGCCGAGTTCTTGGAGCGTAAGGCCTAAGTTGATGTAATTTTCTGCTGTATTTGGATTTAAAAAAATCGCTTTTTTATAGATGATTTCTGCATCAGCTAGTCTGCCTAATTCCAGTAGTGTATTTCCCAAATTGTAATGCGCTTCTGCATAATCTAACTTTATTGCAATCGCACTTTTGTAACTTTTGACAGCATCCTCTAAATATCCAAGTCCTTGCAAAGCGATGCCCAATTTTCTATGTGCTTCTGGATCATTTGGTGTAATCTCTAATAGTTTTTCATTGACATATAAAGATTCTTTTAATTTACCAGAATGCAACAGCAAAGTACCAAGAACTTTCCAACCAAATGGGTGATTTGGATATATTTGAACAATATTTTCTGCTAAATTCTTTGCAATATCGTATTGCTCTAATTCGCATTTTTCTAAAATATCAATTATTTCGCTTTGTGATGGATTTTTTGTTTGATGTGGACTAAGTAAATTTAATTGTGAAGATTTCTTTGTTTCTATTTCTCCATTTTTTTTCTTTGATTGTATATTCAAATAAATTGAAGTGATATGAGAATCTAGTTCGTCAACTCTCTCACCATTCAGGCCTAGTTTCTTTCCTTGGTCAAAAACTTGCTTTGCAATTTCAACTTGCTTGTTTTGTAAGAGCGTTTCAATGTAGCTGATCCAAAATTGACCATTTTTTGGATTGGACTCTAGTGCGATTTTAAAAAAAAGTAATGCTTCCTCCAACTTATTACTGGACATTGCCATGATGCCTAAATTATGATTCGCATCAGGGTGCTTGGGCTGGGTTTGTAATATGGCTTTATACAAGTCTTGTGCTTCTTTTAACTTTCCAGCCTTGTGTGCTTCAACAGCTATTTGAAGAACCTGATGAATTGTCATTTTTTCTCTTCTGGGATAACAACTTCAAAAAAGTTATCTATCGAACTTATTTGAAAATTTAAAGTTAAAAAAAAATTGCTAATGTCATTTTTTAACAACTATTAATATCTACACAATTTTATTATTATAAAATCTCCAAGGCTTTCAAGATAGGTAAGCGTTTCCGTGCAAATTCATTAGCCTGTTTTAGCAATTCTTGAATATTATCTTCAGCCGACTCCAGTGTTTTACCTTCTTTTAGCAAACGCTGTTTTTGAGCTGAAAGTACATTCCAAACATCATTTGCCCAATCTTGAGGCTGGTGCTTACCACTCTGTATTGAAAACAAGTATAGTTGTTGAAAGCGTGTGACCGTTATACCACCACCAGTTACTGGACTTGCTAAGAAATTGATATCTGAGCCAAACCTAGCTTTTTCAATCAGGGCTTTGTTGAGATTGGCTGTGGCCTGCTTAGCTCCATGAATTTGTTCTTCACTTTGCACTGTTGCCATGTGTCCTACACCAATAAGGACCAAGGCAGCTTGCACCGCTTGAGAAAATTTAATAGATTTATCTTTAACTCTTGATGCGATTTCTTCTATGCTTCTTGTCTTTTGATCTGACATGAGGTCAATAATTGGAGAATATATATGTTCGCTCAAATTGGCTTGGCCTAATGAACCAGTTATTTTTAATGAAATTTCTTCAGGCGAACTAGTAAGTACAAGCTTGTGCTTCTTGATTAATTCTGTTTGTTCAATCGCTGAGAGTTTTCTAGCCCCTTTGAACCAATAGTCTTTTCTAAACTGCTGGTTCACCATAAAGTCTCTTACTGATTCCTTGAAGGTGGCATCTGGGATCTCTTTGAGCATTGTTAGTTGCTCAACAGAAAGGTTTACAGCATCAATGTGATCCAAGTAATGTGCCGAGCAGACAAAATCTATCTTTGCTGGCGAAAGCCACTGCCTCATCGTTGCAAAGTGCATTGGATGCCAGTCTTTATTAAAGTACTCGTGAGCAAGGTAGTGCCTGTCTTGAGATGAAACTTTTTTTAGGCGCTCAGCGACGCTTGGATTGGTTGTTAAAAAAACTGGGTTACAGGCAAAAAGATTTTGAGCAAAGTCTAAAGCGCCATCTATTCGACTTACCACTCCTTTACCTGTAGATCCCATGACAGACGCATGTTCTGTCATTAGGTGACGTAAAGGCGCAAAGGCAGCCCAGCCCGGTAGAGTATTGTATGAAATGTAAAGTGCACCGCCTACCTTGAGCTTGCGTCGGATGAAATCAACGATAACACCTCTGTTTTCATCAGATATCCAACTCCATATGCCGTGTAGTCCAATTGAGTCAAATTCCGGAAGATCAGGGCGATTGCAGAAATCTACAAAGGCCTCATCTGTTAAACGTACATCTGCACCCGAGGCTGATGCTAAGGATTGAGCAAAGGCAGCTTGCGAAGGGTTGAAGTCGGCTCCATACCAAGTAGAGCCAGAGGCTGCTGCGTGGACATTGACGCTAAGTCCCTGTCCATAACCCAACTCACAGTGCACGCCAGAGGTTGGTGGAACATAACCAGTATTTAAAAAAGCCAGATTAAACCGACTTGGATTTAGTTCGTTGTAGTAGCCGTATGTGTATCCAATATCGGATACGTATCCAGAAGTCCAATTAGTCATTTAGAGTATAGTATTTAAATGTTATTCTTCTTAACATTACCAAGAAGAGAAATGATTCACAAACTAAGCATACCTGAATTTTTACCTTCATGTCCACTTCTTGGAGATTTTAAACAATATAATTATATAATACATTTTAGAAATATAATAAAAATATATTAAATAATTTAAATCTTCTTTTGAGTATTAAGCTTTTAAAAAATAACAATTCCATGCTTTTTTGTATGCATTGGGCACGAGATGATGCTCATCAAGATTCCAAATTTTATTTGATTTACCTTCACCATCACATGTCATACTATACAAATCTACAAAATTAAATTTTCTATCTAAAGATAATTTTTTTAAAATAAAATTAAAATTTTCTATTAATTTGATTAAAGATTTTTCATCTTCAACATTGAACTGACCCCAATTAATATTGGGAGCTGGTATTCCTTGGATGGTTATAGCATGGTTATGATTAACATTAATATTTTCTATATAATCTAAATACTTAACAATAAGATCATCAATTAAAAATTTTATTTCA
>JBIPNX010000183.1:0-5155 GCA_044378145.1 Flavobacteriales bacterium
TTACACGTTTTACATAGTAAAATCGCCGCTGGCTAATGCTTTTACCCTGCCCGGAGGTAACATTGTAATTTTTAGCGGATTGATAGAAATGGCCGATACACCCGAAGAACTTGCCGGTGTTTTGGGTCACGAAATGGGCCATGCCGAAAACAGGCATGTGGTAGACCGCCTTATTAAAGAATTTGGTATTACTGCCATTGGAGCCATTCTGCTGGGCGATAAAGGAGGCATGATTGGCGGGCTTTTGCAAAAAGCCATTTCCACATCGTTTGACCGCGACCAGGAACGCGAAGCCGACGATTTTGCCATAAAAACCCTGGTAAGCTGCGGCATTAAACCATCGTATTTTGCCGATTTTTTTGACAAACTTGATAAAGAAAGCAGCGGGCTTGAAGATGGCCTTGAAATGATATCTACCCACCCCGATAATGGAGAACGTATTGCCAAAGCACGAAATTATAAAGTACCTGCCAGCTTTAAAGAGGTGCCTTTTAGTGCCGACGAGGTTGATTTAAAACGCTTAAAAGAACTAGTACAATAACGATGGACAAAAACCAGATTGACCTGTTCCTGATGACGGCGATGGAAAAATTTCCTCCGGGGCAACTTGCCTTTATGAGGCAGCAGTTGGAAGGTGTGGATAATGATAAAATGCTGCTGTTTTCAGCAGTACAATATAAAGAGCCGCAAACCGCCACCATACTGGCTTTTACCTGCGCGTGCGACAGGCTATACCTTAACGATATTGGCCTGGGTATTTTAAAGCTGGTACTGATACTTTTTATCGTTGGCCTTATCTGGTGGCTGATAGACATTTTTACCGCCGCAGACCGTGCCCGCGACTGCAATATGGAACTATTCCAGAAACAAATGCTATTTGCCGGAAGCAGGAGTTAAATACACTTGCTTTATTACAACATTTTGTTTATATTGTAGTTATATAGCTAATGGCTACGCAAATTAAAATACTGCTATTTCTGGTACTTTTTCCTTTTGGGTTAAAAGCGCAGGAAACAACTATTTTAGGCAGTTTTAAAGCCACTACTTTTAATGGCAAGGTCCAACTTAGCTGGCAAATTACCGCCGGTAGTGTTTGCGATGGTATTAAAATTACCCACTCTACAGATAGTGTTAGCTTTACCCAAATAGGCGAAATTATTGGCGTTTGCGGCAGTATATCTGAGCCTGTAAACTATACTTTTACACACGATACGCCTTTGCAAAACGGCAAAAACTACTACCGGTTGCAACTGGGTACAACAGGCAAATCATCTATTATCAATATTAATTTAATTGATATTGGCATCGGTGGATACCAAATACGCCCGCACCCGGTAACAGGGCCTGCCATGGTATATTTTACTAATGAAAACCAACAGCCACATACCCTTGTGATTTTCAACAGCAACGGGCAACAGGTGCAACAATACGCCACCATAGCCAATGCTTTTGATATTCAGCTACCGGGCATTACAAACGGCTTATATCTGTTTACAATTGCCGATGAAAAAGAAACAATAAAATTACGCGGTAAATTTTTGCTTTTGCAATAAGTATGTTGATTAGTGTGGATAGCAAGGCTGCGTTATATAAGGTGATGAATATCATATATTAACCCATACATAGTTAGTACCTTTACTCAGCATATTTGTTAAGGAAATTCCGGTCTTATGAAAATAAACTATAGCCAATGTCTGCTATTTGTGTGTGTATTAGCCTTGCTATCCTGTAATTCAGAAAAAACAACAAGGCCGGTAGAAAAGAAACTGGTAGAAGCAGTATATGCTTCGGGCAAGGTTATTCCGGCTAACGATTATAAGATATACTCGCTTGCTGATGGAACTATACTGCAGCGCCCCGTTACCGAAGGCGACAGTGTAACCGTTGGGCAGTTATTATTCAGCATAGACAATACCACCCAACAGGCGCAAACAGCAACAGCAAGGACCACCTTTCAAATAGCTGAAGATAATTACGGCGACAATTCGCCCGTGTTGCAAGACCTTAAACACCAGCTTACCAGCCTGCAAATAAAGCTAACCGACGACTCTGTTAACTTCGTCCGCCAGCGCAATTTATTCGACCAAAAGAGCACCTCTAAATTTGATTTTGACCGTGCCAAGGTGCGCTACGAAACAGCTCAGAACGATGTTAAAAGCGCTAAAGACCGTTACAACAAAACCCGCAACCAGCTTAAGCTGGATTATGAGAATGCCAAGAACATGCTCAACATTAACAGCACCCAAAGCGGCTATTATGATGTAAAAAGCAGCATAAACGGGTTGGTTTACGAGCTCTATAAAAAACCGGGCGAGGCAGTACGCCGCTTTGAGCCATTAGCAGCCGTAGGAAACAAAGGCAGCTTTTACATTCAGCTTTGGGTTGATGAGTTGGATATTAATAAAATAAAAGTGGGCCAACAAGTTGCTATAACCATGGACCTGCATAAGGGCAAAACCTTTAAAGCCAGAGTTACCAAAATTTACCCTGTGCTTAACGAGCAAAACCAAAGCATACGTATTGATGCTGAGTTTACAGAAGCGCCACCTACCCTTATTGCCAATGCATTGGTAGAGGCAAATATTGTAATTGCCGAAAAAGACAAGGTGCTTACCCTGCCTAAAAAATATGTAATGGGCGACTCTGTTAAAGTTAAAGGGCAAGACAAATACATACACATTAAAAAAGGCCTGGAGAATAGCGAGGATGTAGAGGTGCTGGAAGGCCTAACCCCGGAATCGGAAGTGGTAATACCTAACTAAGCCATGGCCAGCACTAACGTTAAAATAGCGGTCCGCCATTTGCTCAGTAAAAAAAAGCAAACCATTATAGCCATACTGGGTGTAACGTTTGGCATAGCCATGTATATCATCATGGCATCAGTAATGGCAGGGGTAAACTCTATGCTCGACGATTTAACCTTTCAATCGACAGCACACATAAGGCTATACAAAGAGGCTGACATTTCTAAAAAGCCCGCATTAGCAGCCAATTACGACAGCAAAACTACCATGGTGGTGGTGCAGCACCAGGGGCCTAAAAACGAAAAGCTAAATATTAAAAACCCAGAGCAGGTAATAACAAGTTTAAGAAAAGACCCTGCAATTTTAGGAGTTTCGGCACAGGTTAGCACACCCGTTTTTTACAACTATGGCGCACTGCAATACAACGGGGTATTATTGGGTGTTGACATTAACGATGAGGACAGGCTTTTTAACATCAAAAAAAATATACAAAACGGCAACGTAGCCGACCTGCTAAACATTAGCAACGGCGTTTTACTGGGTGCCGGGCTGGCAAAAAAATTCAATATAACAACCGGCGATAATATTACCGTTACCACTCCCCGTGGCGTGGTTTACCTGCTTAAGGTGGTGGGCATTTATAAGTCGGGCCTGGGGGCTATAGATAATGTACGCAGCTACGTATCGCTAAACACCGCGCAAAAGTTGCTGCAAAAAGACAAAACCTATATTACAGACATTAGCCTTAAGCTAAAAAACAGAGATGCCGCCGTTGCAAAGGCTATTGAATACAGCAACTTGTTTGATGTAAAAGCAGAAAGCTGGAAAGAGGCAAACGCCGTTTTTGAGCAAGGCACCTTAGTGCGTAACATTATGACCTATGTAGTATCTATCACCCTTCTTATTGTTGCGGGCTTTGGCATTTACAACATCATTAGCATGAACGTGCACAACAAGATTAAAGACATTGCCATACTTAAAGCCACAGGCTTTTCAGGTAAAGATGTAGTGCGCATATTTATGATGCAGGCCATGATGATTGGCTTTATAGGTGCTTTAACCGGCATTACTATCGGTTTTTTTCTGTCGCTGGCCATATCTAAAATACCATTTACCGGTGGCGAGTTTGCAGCTATAGACCATTTTCCGGTTAAGTTTAACCCTGTGTTTTACATTTTCGGCATTACGTTTGGCATTATCACAACATTGGTAGCGGCCTTTTTGCCGTCAAGAAAAGCAGCGAAAGTAGACCCTGTAGTAATTTTAAGAGGATAGGTATGGCAGAGGTTATTTTAGACGCTAAAAACATTAGCAAATACTTTTACGAGCCAGAGAAATTTCAGGTGCTAAAAGATATTTCGTTTACAGTCAACAAGGGCGAATTTATGACCCTGGTAGGTAAATCTGGCTGTGGCAAAAGTACCTTGCTGTATGTGCTAAGTACTATGGATACCGACTACGAGGGTGAATTAATACTAAACGGTGTAAACCTGCGCGGGCAAACGCAAGACCAGTTGGCGGCTTTCCGCAACGAGCATATTGGCTTTGTTTTTCAATTCCACTTTTTATTGCCAGAGTTTTCGGTGCTGGAAAATATAATGCTTCCGGCGCTAAAACTAGGTAAACTAACCAAGGAACAGATAGAACACAATGCCTACGAAAAATTAAAGGTATTAGGTATGCAAGACCAAGCGCTAAAACTATCGTCTAAACTATCGGGCGGGCAGCAACAACGAGTGGCTGTAGCAAGGGCATTGATAAATGACCCCACTATAATTATGGGCGATGAGCCTACGGGCAACCTCGACTCGGTAAATACAGAAATTATTTTTGAGATTTTTCAAGAATTGACGCACAAGCAGCACCAAACTATTATTGTAGTAACCCACGACGATGACTTTGCCAAACGCAGCGACCGCACTGTGGTTATGAGCGATGGGAAGATTGTCTAAAACATGATTTAAGGATTATTCGATTTCCTGATTATTTCAGCTCAATAAAATCCTGTAATCCTTAAATCCTATAAATCAAGATTCAGACTAAATTTTCGGCGCGCTTTTTGCTATAGATTTTTTGCTGCGGATAAACACTATCCAGGCGCAACAATTTTCCCTTTTACCGTATTAATTTTTATAGCATCCTACACCAATGGGTAATTTTTCCGTTCGCGTTAAGTGGCAGGTTTTACGCACCCGCCTGTATCTTGAAAGGCTTCATATCAAAGCCTTTATTTTGCCTGCCATTGTTTTTGTACTTAGCTGCGTGGGCGTGTTGTACTACTACAACGCTTTTCAGTTTACCAATATATGGCAAACCTGGGCGGTAGCCGGTGGTAACGCTTTTGAGTATTGCGAGCTTAACCGCATGGACCAGCTAATACGTCAACCATCAAACACGTGGAGCAACCTGGC
>JBIPNX010000184.1:0-5138 GCA_044378145.1 Flavobacteriales bacterium
ATTATCTGATTAATGATAAAATGAAGATTAAAGGGGAGTACACCCAAATGGGTTTCCTTTCTCAACAGGCCGGTGGTTTAAACGATTCCCTGTTTGCGATAGATGCCCGCGCATCGTTCCGCACACGTAACTGGTTGCATATTACATGGAGTATGCCTGCTATTGATTTTGATTATGCAATCAACGATAATCTAAACCTTAATGTAAAAGCATTTGCAATTTTTGGTAACAGAGAGAGTATTGGCTTTACAGGTAACATAGGTAAGGCAAACGGAGACCTAAACCCTGATAACATGGGTGCCCGCCAGGTTGATGCTGACAAGTATACCAACTACGGCGCCGAAGCACGTTTTATGTATAACTACAAAATGCTGGGCCAAAACCATAACCTGGCTGCCGGTTTGCGTTATTATACCGGCAATACAGGCCGTGTGCGTTATATAGGCTCTAATGGTAGCGATGCTGATTTTACCAATGTATATGGCGATTCTTTGCAACGCGACTTTGATTTTGAAACCCATAACCTTGCAGCATTTGCCGAAAATGTTTTCCGTATAGGCAGTAAGCTAACCATAAGCCCCGGTTTCCGTTTCGAGTATTTAAGCAATTCTGTTAACGAGGTAAGGCCATTTGTTTACAATACATCTACAACACGTACATTCCCATTGTTTGGGGTGGGACTTGGTTTAGCTACAGGCAAAAACACCAAGCTATATGGCAACTTTGCACAGGCATACCGCCCTGTATTGTATGGCGATATTACCCCTGCAGCAACTACCGATGTTATTGACCCTAATTTAAAAGATGCTAAAGGCTATACTGCTGATTTAGGCTGGCGTGGATTTATTAAAAACTGGTTTAATTTTGATGTAAGCCTGTTTTACCTTCAATATAATAATCGCGCAGGCCGTATTACTATTACCAATGGTAATAACACCTATCAGTATGTTACCAACTTAAACAGCAGCCGTACTATTGGTACTGAATTTTATGCAGAGTTTAACCTGTTGAAACTAGTAAGGCCAAATAAATTGGCAGGCTTATCAGTTTACGCATCGGGAACCATTCAAAACGCTGAATATACAGAGGGCGTTATAAATGGTGGTACTAATACCGAGGTTGACATGAAAGGTAAAAAGGTAGAGTATGCTCCGGCTAAAGTAATTCGTGCAGGCATTAACTATTCTTATAAGTCGTTCTCAACATCATTGCAATTGTCTTATACTGATAAAGTATTTGCCGATGCCAATAATACAGAAAGCAGCAAAACAGGTAATGCAGGTATTGTTCCTTCATATACCGTTGCCGACTGGAGCATTGGGATAATTGCTAAAGGGCATTATGTATTTAAAGGAGGGATAAATAACCTGTTTAATCAACGTTACTTTACCCGCAGGGCGGGTGGTTACCCCGGCCCGGGAATTTTACCCGGCGATGGCCGTAATTTCTTTGTAACCGTGGGTGTTAAATTCTAATTACGCTTAAATTGAGATAAAAAAAGCCCCCTGACGATTAATGTTAGGGGGCTTTTTTATGCATAAAATGCTTGTTAGTGTTTTATAACCAACTTACCTGCGCCAACATAACCTGCGTTGGGTTTGTAGTACCTAAAGAAATACATTCCACTGGTTAGAGGGCTTATATCTATTTGGTTATTAATATTGGTAAGTTGTTGTGTGGTAATCACGCGGCCTGTTGCATCGTATAATTCAAATTGAGATTTTACAAGGCTTTCAGGCAGCATGATATTCAATATATCGGTAGCAGGGTTGGGGTATATTTTAATGGTAGTGCCATCAGCCAATTCGGTAATTCCTGTTTCAGAATCTATAACAATAACCTGCTGCGTTATTTGCGAGCTGCAATTATAATTAGATATGGTAAGCGTAACCGTATAAGTACCTGGAGTTATATATAAATGCACAGGGTTTTGCTGTGTGCTGGTTTCGCCATCGCCAAAGTTCCATAGCCAGCCTGTGGCAGGTGGGGTAGATGTATCGGTAAATTCAGCGTAGCCAAAACCGTCAATGTCTATAGTATCATCGCTAATAGTAAATGCTGCGTTTAAGCCTAACGTTGCGCAGTCGTACAATACATCAACAAAGCAATAAGCAGTATCAGAACATAAACCGTTTGATGCAATCATAAAAACAGGGTGCAAGCCTACTTCGGTATAAGTATGGCTTGTGTTCTGGTTATTGTCTATCGCAGTATTGTCGCCAAAGTTCCAAACCCAGTTTTGTGGGTTTGGCGTAGTACCATCGGTAAAGCTTGCCGATTGCCCTAATGTTACTGTTGGAGGGCAGCTGATAGAAGCAAATAGTGTTGGGTTAACTGTCAGGTCAAAATCTCCCGAAGCAGGGCATCCAAACTGGTTAACCAGGTTAACTTCATATGTACCGGCACCGCTGGTTAATAGCTGTTGGGTATTGCCTCCAATAGGCGAACCGTTTAATGTCCACACATAGGTAGCGCCCGGCCCGTTGCCTGCATCCAGTATCGGGAATTGGTCGTTAGCGCATACGCTTTGGTCTAGACCAAGGTTTACCTGCGGGTCGCTAATTAAAATCTGGGTTATATAAGAACCAAAACAACCCGTAGGGCTGGTAACAAATACTTCATATTCGCCCGGTAAAGTGGTTTGTATGGTTTGAGTGTTTGTCCCTATAGGGTTTCCATTAAGCTTCCATGCGTAGGTACTATTAGGTATGCCTGCATTAAGTATAGGCAAAGATGCTCCAATACAAACAGCTGTAGTATCAGTTCCTAAATCAACCGGTAATGATGTGTTGATGGTAAGTGTGTAGCTATCCGTTCCTGTACAGCCCGGACCATAGCTAACAGTAACATTGTAGGTGCCTGCACCGTTGGTTTGTAGGGTAGCCGTATTGCCACCTGTTGGGCTTCCGTTAAATGTCCACGCGTAGCTTGCACCCGGGTTACCTGCATTAAGTAGAGGTAATGGGTCGGTAAAGCAAATAGTAGTATCGTTGGCTAAAGCAACCTGTACGCTGTTCAATACATTTATGCGGACTGTAGTATCTGAAATGCCACAGCAGCTTTGCGTTTGTAAGCGAACGTTATATGTTCCCGCGGTATTAAATGTAACCGCACCGGGATTTTGAGATGATGAGATGGCCGGCGTTCCTCCGGGGAATGTCCAGGTATAGCCCTGCATAGTTGCAGAGGTAGAAAAGTTTACGCTGGCACCAACACATATAGTAGTAGCCGATGCTGTTATGGCAGGCTGCGCATAGGTTTGGTCAACGTTTACAAAGTTTGCAAAGTTGTAAGGCACACCATCAACAATAACGGTAATAGAGCGTAAGCCTAAGCCTGTATAACGAATGGTATCGGTTGCCTGGTCTGATAATGGCGGGTTGGCATTATAGCCATATTGCCAGTTTACCAGGCCTGATGCATCGGTAGAAATTATAATATCAGACTTAGAGCAGCCTGTATAGGTTACAAAAACGTTAGGAGCGAATGGGTTGTAGTTGTTTGGGTTAAGCACCTGCACACCTGCGGGGTCCTGGTATAAACCTATACTAATACCATTAGAGCCTGCACCACCTGCACCACCATCGCCACCTTTGCCACCATCTCCGCCATTGCCACCACGTCCGGTATTACAGCTATTGGTTGGGCCATTATTGCCAAGGTAACCACCTTCGCCACCCGGACCGCCGGCTCCGCCAATGCCACCTGCACCGCCTGTGCCACCAGATCCTCCGTTAGCCAGTAAATACAAGCAATCTTGTACCGTACCATTTATTCCGCTATTGGTAATGTATATGCCAAAAGAGCCACCGCCGCCGCTTCCGCCGCTGCCACCCTGGGCAAGCTGGCCGCCTTCGCCACCGCCGCCGCCGCCGCCACCACTACCCGAAGTGTAGTACACAGTATCGCCGTTTAATGGGTTAAGCACCGCAGGCTCGCAGCCTTTGGCTCCACCGCCACCACCGCCGCCGCCGCCTGCACCGTGTGTTAATCCTGCCTGGCCTATAGCACCTGTTCCCGGTACATAATAGCCGCCTATGTGTTGAGCAATGCCTTGCAAGCCGTTAAGCCCTGTAAGACCGTCAGCTCCATCGTCGCCTGTGCCGCCCTGGTTAGGTAAATCGGCAAGGCAATTGGTTTGTGCATAAGTAAGGTTGCATAATTTCTGGCCTCCTTCGCCACCTTGTCCACCGCCCTGGCCTGCGCCCGATTGTCCCGGAGGGCCATCGTTAGAATAATCGCAGCAGGCATAGTAAAATGTCTGCCCTAAAACATCTTGTTCATCAATATCAAAAGCGCCACGGTTAGCACCCACACCGCCTGTACCGCCTGCATTACTGCCGGGGAAAGAGCCCGTGCCCCCTAAACCGGGGTTACGGCAACAATTACCTTCGTCTTCGCCGGGTTCGCCATCGCCACCACCGGTACCTGGTAAACCCCCCGCACCGGGTAAGCCACTAACTCCGACAGAGCCTGCACCGCAATCAATTATGCAGCGCGATATAACATAGTTTGTACAGGTATTTGCATAAATACCATAGGTTGTAACACCATTGCCAATAGCATCGTCAACGGTAATGGTAAGGTCAAGTAAATTAAAGTTTGTGCTGTTTATGGCCGATAAGGCTATCAACCTGTTAGGGTTGGTTAATATGTTGGCAGAGGTACGGTGAATGTTGGTTGGGGTAGAGTTGCTTTTTACCCATGTAGTGGCATTAAAGCCTCCCTCAAATGTTACGTTTGATGGAACAGTAATGGTAGAGGTAATAATGTATTCGCCGTGTGCAAGGCGCATAATATTATCGGTACCGCTTAACAGGGTTAGGCCATACGTTAAATTAGCCGGGTTTGCCCGTGTACCCGCAGCACCGCTGCTTGCACCGTTGGGGGTGACATATACAAAACCACACTCCTGGGCACTAAGTGTAGAAAGACTTACTAAAACTAATAGCAGTGAGGTATATAATTGTTTAATCATGTACAATGAGCCTATGCTACAAATATAGGAATTTGATGATATTATTCGGGCTAAAAATGAGGCCTTATTTTTTTTGATAGTTGTATAAACAATTTTACGTTTTTGGCTGTTTATAGTATAGTTCTTTATAAGTAGTAATTTTTCATAATTAGGTTTTTTC
>JBIPNX010000185.1:0-5134 GCA_044378145.1 Flavobacteriales bacterium
AAAACGTATTGGCTTTGCTTCGCCTTTGGTAAGGCTGTCTTCCAGTATAAGGGCATCAACATTTACCAAAGGCATTTCTACAAAAGAAACATCTTTGCTTAGCTGGTTTGCGTATAAAAAGCTAGGGGGGGTACCACCATGGCTAATTTGTGCACTGGCCCAAAAACCAATAGCTGTAAATAGCAGCGTTAGAGTGATTTTAATTTTCATGGTTAATCGATGCTTATAAATGGAAAATAATTAAACTCAATTTGTTTGCCGTCGTTCAATACTAAAATAACTTTGCTTTGGCCATTAACACGCAAAGGGTTTAAATTGAACTGGACAATTTCTGTTACCTTTTTTTTGCCGCCGCAATTGGCGCTTCCACCAATAGAATAGGTAAGGTTGGCGTTAATTTGCGGAGGTATGCTTTTGGCCATTTTGCCATCGGCAGTTAAATCAAAACCTTTGGGGGCGCATCCCACAGGGTAGGTAACATTAAGATATAAAATGCTGTCTTTTACCTCGGCAGAATTTACCAGGTAATTTGTTGTGGCAGTAAGGTGTGTAAATGTAGCCGAGCGACTGGCCTCTTTAAGGGGCTGTTCTTTTAACTGTTTTGTTTTACAGGAGGTTAGCCCAAAAAACAAGACTGTTAATACGACCAATAACTTTACAATACCATGCATAAAATAGCGAGCAATTGCAAAGTTGGCGAATTAATAGCTATGTACCAACAATTTTTGTTTTTTAATCAAGAACAGAATGTAAGATGCTGATTTACAGCGACTCAAATATTTTTAGGAGGATATTCTTTTTGCGTAGCGAAACAGGTACCTGGCTTTGGTCTTTCAGTACTAAAACACCGCCATTTTTCTTGTCGTATTTGCTTATATAGTCAACATTAACAAGGTGGCTGTGGTGTATTCGGAAGAACCCGTAATCTGACAGCATTTCTTCATACTCGCCCAGTTTTTTAGATACCATAAGGCGTGCGCCATCGGCCATAGAGAATATGGTGTAGTTTTTATCTGATATGCATTGCACTATATCCTTTACATCAATAATCTGTATCTGGTCAAAGGTTTTAAGTACCAGCTTTTTCTTTTCTTTTTCTACATGGTACAGGTTGTGCAGCAATGTTTCCAGGCGCTTGGCTATATCGTCTTTATCAACCGCAGCACTAGCTTTGGTAATGGCATTTTTTAATTCTTCGGGGTCAACAGGTTTTAGTAGAAAGTCTAGTGCACTGCAACGTATGGCCTGCAGGCTGTACTTTTCGTGTGCGGTAACAAAAATTACTTTAAAGGGAGGGATGTTTGGTTTCTCTAATAATGAGAAGCCTTTCTCATTACCCAATTCCACATCTAAAAATACCAGGTCGGGCTTATGTTCCACACATAGTTCATAAGCAAGTTCTATATTGTCAGCTTCCGCTTCAACTTTAATTTCAGGCGCTAT
The DNA here is from genome assembly GCA_044378145.1 of Flavobacteriales bacterium. Lineage (GTDB taxonomy): Bacteria > Bacteroidota > Bacteroidia > CAMBQF01 > CAMBQF01 > CAMBQF01. The sequence goes on from JBIPNX010000185.1 coordinate 1,444, forward strand.
GTCGGCCAACATCCTTCTTAGGGTATTGCGGGCCGCAGCTTCATCGTCTATTAATAATATTCTCATAGTATGCAGGCTTAAACTTCGGTGGGTAATTTAATTTCTATTTGGGTTCCACCGGAATTGGTTTTGCCCAGGTTGGTTATTATTAGTTGAGGTTTTTGTTTTTTCTTTTTGCCAAATAGTTCTAGCCGCTCGCTAATAATTTGCATAGAAAGCGATTGGTGCTCACCATTCAAATCTCCCTTCTTAACAAAACCGGGCCCGTTATCAGTAACCTTGATAATTAAGAAATTACTGTCCATGCTGAATGCTACACTCACTTTACCCAACCCGTCTTTCATTTTAATACCATGCTCTACAGCATTTTCTACAAACGGCTGAATAAGCATTGGGGGCACTTCTGTAAACGTAGGGTCAATATCGTCACTAACAGTAATCTCGTATTCCAGTTTATTGCCCAAGCGAAGTTTTTGTAAGGCGAGATAATTGTCTAAACCCTCAATTTCTTTTTTTAACAAGATGTTTTCGTGGCGGCTGTTTTCCAGTGTAAGCCTCATCAACCGTGCAAATTTAGATAGGTATTGCGATGCCTCGTTTTTGTTATTGCTATAAATGTAATCTTGTATTGCTTGCAGCGAGTTGAATATAAAGTGCGGATTTAACTGCATTTGCAATAGCTTTTGCTCTAATAATTTTTCGCGCTGTTGGGCAATTATACGGCGTTGGCGGTAAAAATAAAACCCGCCAATAATAATCAGGATTAGCAAGGCTCCTAAGGATGCGATAATAATGAACTGCTGGCTAATCCTAAGGTCTTTTAACTCACTGTCTTTGGTAAGTATTTTATTCTCTTCTTCTTTCTTGTCTACTTCGTAGCCTATTTTAAGTTCGCTGATAGTTCGGTCTTTTTCTTCAGTAAAAACAGAGTCGCGGTAACTGTATGCTTTGTTAAGGTTGTCAAAAGCTGCCTGGTAGTTTTTCTTTACAAACTCAGCCTGGGCAATACCGTAGTAAGCAGAAAAAATGCCCTCATAATTTTTTACAGGTTCTGAATAAGAAAGGGCTTTATTGTAATAGAAAATGGCACTATCGGGGTTGTTTTCTTTGGTGTAAATCTCCCCGAAATTATAGTATAATATATTGCTGGTGTAGGGGTCTTGCTGTTCCAAAATGCCGGTTGCTATCAACTCTCTAAAGGTAGATTTAGCTTTTGTTAATTCACCTTTTTCCATGTATACAGCACCCAGGTTGGTAAGGGCATCGCTGTAGCCTATCATGTCCCTGCTTTTAATGGCTATATTGCGCGCCTTCAAAAAACATTCTTCGGCTTTGTTGTTCATTTTTAAACCCAGGTAAGCAGTGCCCAGGTTTATATTGCTCGACAGTATACTGTTTTCAATTTTATTGTCTTGCGCCAGCTTTAGGGCTTTTTCTGCATAAACCAACCCTTCGTTATAGCGGTGCATTTTTACTAAAACTATTGCTATTGCGTTGTACGAGTTGATAACACCACTTGGTTCTCCCTCTCTTTCGCGTATTTTAAAAAGGTTGATATTTATTTTCAGGGCTTTATCGTAGAGGTTTAATGATACGTAAACATAGGATAGGTTGTAGAGAGATGCTGCCTCATCTCCCGGATGTTTTAGCAATTTGGCAAACCTAATAGCTTCATTCAGATAGTAAATGGCAGAGTCTAAATGCTGGCCTTTCATAACATGGTAAACACCACCAGTATTATTTGCAAGGTATTGAGATTGTAAGTTGCCCGACCGTTTGGCAACGGCTATGCATTTATGGGTGTAATGCTGCACACTATCAAAATTGCTTTTACTGTATACCCTTGCCAGGTTGTTGTAAAGGGCAACCAAGGCGGTATCGTATTTAGCAGTTGCAACTTTTTGTTTTAGGCTAATAATTTCTTTGGACTCTTGTGCATTTAACACAAAAGCAAAGCTTACTAAAAATAGTATAGGTATTAGGTTTTTAAACATCACTTATTTATCAGTGCAAAGTAACAATATTGGCACAAGTTTCAGCACTTGTGAATTACTTTTTTATAGATTTTTCAAGGCTTTGCAGTTGTTTTACAAACCTAAACACTTGTTGGTTTAGTATACTCACTTACGTCTTTGGTTATAAGCTGGTTATTAACCAAATCAAATAAAAGGCAGCATTTTGCACCTGTACATTTATCTACAGCAGTTGTTTTAATACCGTAGCTACCCCGATTTGTTATGTTAGCTTTGCCAAATTATAAATAAGATAGAACTATGAAATACCTTGTATGCGTGGCTGTAGCCGCACTAACATTAACTACAGCAAATGCCCAAATAGGTGGCGGCTTACTTAACAAAGCAAAAAATGCTGTTACCAAAGACAAAAAGGAGGATAAAAATGATGCTCCTGCAAAAAACACCGATTCTACGCCCTCAGGTTCAAAGTCTTCATCAGGTGGTAATTCTTCTGCCAAGGGTGACGATGCTGCACCGGTTAAAGACTATAAGAAGGTTAACAACGACCTGGTAAAAGTTATAGGTGATGAAGATTTGTTTTACAGCTCACTTATTATACAAGGCAAAGAATCTAAACACATAGTGCCTAAAATTGTAAATGACAAATCATATATGGAAGATCAGTTTATACCCAAACTGGTTAATTTCCATGACAAAGACGGCAAGATATTTTATTGCTATTTTGCTATCTATGAGAGCATGGCTAAGCCATTTGCATCATTTTCTGTTACCAGCGATAACTGGGACAGGTATGCCTACCAAAAATGGGATTGGGACAAAAGCAGTTACACTACCAGCGGCACTTTGCAATATAATGCGTGGGGTTCATCTACCCGACACAAAGGCTTTACCGGCATAATTAAACAAGCCGATGGTTCTATTATTACATACGTAGTGCCGAAGTTTGCTGATGCTGCCGACAAAGATTACACCGAATATGTTAACTATGTATCCCTTGGTTACAATCCTAAAGCCGGAGAATATGATTTGAATAATACTGAAGTAGAAATACTTACCCGAACTGAAGATGGAGCTAAAACAGCTGACCTTGCTGCTGCTAAAACGTTAGCCATTGCCCAAACTAAAAAGATTTTGGACGAAATGGATGCTAAAAACAAGGCCGACGCAGACTCTAAAACAGCAGCCAAAACCCGCTCTAAGAAAGGCATGTCAAATGCTACCTACGAAAAAACAATGCTTACCTATTTGAATGCTAATTTTAAAAGCCAGTTTAGGAAACCCGAATACTGGTCTGATGCTACTCTTGGTGGTTTAATTATTACATCAACCGACTGGAATATTAGCAAAAACACCTATGGCCTTATACTTAACCGCTACATATCGTGCGAAGTTGTTATTAAAAACAAAGGCAAATGCTATGTTAAGTCATTCCAGTTTGCGCAAGATTATTCGGGTGGTGGTGTATATAGCACTAACTTATATTACAATGGTTTTTCTAGTGACTTAGAGCTTATTAAGTGCGAAAAGGTTAATTAGATTCAATAAAATTACCTACCCATAAAAATCTCCCGGCTTAGCAATAGGCTGGGAGATTTTTTTTGCCCATATTTGCATATGACTTGGTTCGAAGAATGGTTTGATTCGCCTTACTACCACATACTGTACAAAAACAGGGATGAGAAAGAGGCATGTTATTTTATAGACCACCTTAATAC
>JBIPNX010000186.1:0-5112 GCA_044378145.1 Flavobacteriales bacterium
CATACGCGATATTACCAAATCGGTAACCTGGTCGGTAGTGAGCAAGCCTACTGTTAAAGACCCTTGGGGCAATATTAAAGCAGGTTTTACTGCCAGCCTTACCGTAAACCGTTTTGATTATAACCTAAAATGGAACACCCTTACCGAAGCAGGTGGAGCCGTTGTGGGTAAAGACGTTAACATTAAGGTAAACGTTGAATTTGCTAAAAAATAATTGGCATACTACTTTTTCTACCCCAATATTAGTAGAAAAATAAATAGTATATTATTAATTAATATTTAATTTTGAAGCCCCGGGCTAACTTAAAAGTTTCCGGGGCTTATTGTAAACGATGGGTATTGGAGAAGATATAAAGCAGTCACGTTTCCGCCATGAGTGGCAGAAGGGAATGATTAACCTGTTGTATACATACAACTGGGTTAGTTATAGTTTAAGGGGGTATTTGGACGAATACGACTTATCGCATCAACAATTTAACGTTATACGTATATTAAATGGCAGCCATCCCACCCCTTTATCAACGCAGGAAATACGCAACCGTATGCTCGATAAGGCATCAGACGCGTCGCGTATTGTAGACAGGCTTATAGCCAAAGGCCTGGCAATTAAAAAGGGCTGCGATAAAGACAAACGCCTGGTAGATGTTACAATTACCGATAAAGGGAGAGACTTGGTGCAAATATTAATAGAGAAGGAAGATGCCATGATAATGGAGATGATGGGCAACCTTAGCGAAGCCGATGCACATAAACTTAATGAGCTGCTTGATAAGTTGAGAGCAGGTAGAAATAATTAGTTAAAAAGTCCGCACAAAAGCGGACTTTTTTGTTACTGCCGGAATGGTTGATTACAGTAGATTTGAACTATATTTTTCAGCTACGATAAAAATTTTATCAACCACCCTTTCTTTGTAATAGTTTATTGCCTACTTTTGCACTCGATTTCAAAAAGGTCTTAAGGTGCGTAGTTCTACATATAAATCAGTGAAAATTAGCAAGTTAAATTTGTTTTTAGCTGTTTTTGCCTCGTTATTTTTTAGCATGGCATTATTGGCTAATGAGCCAGAACCAACCCATAACGAGGGTGGAGAAGCCCATTCTACAGAGGCTGCCCCTGCTGATGGGGAACATTTAACCCCTGTTGCTGATGAAGCACATGGTGGTGCACACACCTCTGATAAATTCGAGCCGGGCAAAATGATCCTTGAGCATATTGGCGATTCGCACGATTGGCACATTGTTACCTGGAACCACGAACATATTAGCATTCCTCTTCCTGTAATAGTATATTCTTCTGAAAAAGGTATTGAAGTTTTTTCTTCTTCACACCTGGCCCACGGCCACGATTACAAAGGCTACAGGTTAAATGAGAAAAATAAACTGGAAGCAGTTAATGCTGATGGCTCTATTAACGAGGAAGCCAAGTTTACCGACATTTCTATTACCAAGAACGTGCTAACGCTGTTTGTTAGCTTAGGCTTGATGCTGTTAATATTTACATCGGTAGCTAAAAGCTACAAGCGCAACCGCAACAAAGCCCCCAAAGGTTTACAAAATGCTGTTGAGGCGTTAGTGCTTTTTATCCGCGATGAGGTAGCTAAGCCATCTATCGGCCCTAAATACAAAAAGTATGTGCCCTACTTATTAATGATATTCTTTTTTATCTGGATTAATAACTTAATGGGCTTAATACCTATTGCCCCATTTGGTGCTAACCTAAGCGGTAACATAGCTTTTACCATGACACTGGCCCTATGTACCTTTGTAATAACCCTTGCCAGCTCTAACAAATACTTTTGGCAACACATTTTTGCCATGCCGGGTGTACCTATCCCTGTATTGGTAATATTAATACCTATTGAGGTTATGGGCTTGTTCTTAAAGCCTATCATCTTAACACTGCGTCTTTTTGCTAACATGACAGCAGGCCACATTATTGCGTTAGCATTCTTTAGTTTGATATTTATTTTCGGTGCTATAAATGAATATGTAGGTTTAGGCGTATCGGTATTCTCTATAGCCTTTACCGTATTTATGATGGCGCTGGAATTACTGGTTGCCTTTTTACAGGCATACGTTTTCACCCTGCTATCGGCTATATATATAGGCGGCGCGGTTGAAGAGCACCACCACGATGAGCATGAACATGCCCACGCACACTAATTAGAAATTATTTTAAAACAACACATATGTCACTATTATCAATTTTATCAGTTCTTTTGGCAGCCGCTCCGGTTGCAGCAGCCGGTGCCGGTATTGGTGCAGGTATTGCAGCTATTGGTGCAGGTTTAGGCATTGGCCGCATTGGCGGTTCAGCTCTTGAGTCAATTGCACGTCAACCTGAGTCTTTGGGCGATATCCGTTCAAACATGATCGTTGCCGCTGCTCTTGTAGAGGGTGCAGTGTTCTTCGCTATCGTAGTTTGTCTACTTATCCTTTTCGTATAAGTATTCAAAAACAACATTTTGCTGTGCCCGGCGGTTGGCCGGGCGCGGCTTAATTAAAACAACAAAAAGAGAAACATTACATTACTATGGAATTAGTAAAACCCGATATAGGCCTTTTGTTTTGGATGGTTATTTCCTTCCTTATTGTATTCTTCTTGCTTAAGAAGTTTGCATGGAAACCCATTTTAGAAATGCTTGATGAGCGCGAAAAAACAATTGAAACCGCTTTGCAATCTGCTGAAAAAGCTAAGGACGAAATGGCACGCCTGCAAGCTAACAACGAGCAACTTATACAAGAAGCTAAAGCTGAGCGCGACAACATTTTAAAAGCTGCCCGCGATGCTAAAGACTCTATTATTGCGGAGGCTAAATCACGTGCTAACGAAGAGGCCGACCGCCTTATCAAAATAGCGCGCGAAAACATCAACAACGAGAAGATGGCTGCTATTACCGATTTGAAAAACCAGGTTGCTAACCTATCGGTAGAAATTGCTGAGAAACTTATTAAGGTTGAACTGGCTAATAAAGAAAGCCAAAAAGACCTTATCAATAAATATTTAGAAGAAGCTAAGTTAAACTAACATGACCGGTACAGGTATAGTAGCCACACGTTACGCTAAGTCGTTGTTTGATTTGGCAAAAGAGCAGGGGCAGCAAGAAGTTGTTTTTGCCGATATGGCCATTATTGCAGAGGCCTGCCGTGCAAACCGCGACCTTGTGATAATGTTTAACAGCCCTGTTATTAATACCGACAAAAAGAAGGCTGTTGTTGATGGGGTTTTTCAAAGCTCTATCAGCAAACTAACGTTGGCTTTTTTAAATATAATACTTACCAAGCGCCGCGAGCATTATGTGCCCGGTATTGCTGCCGAGTATTTAAAAATGTACAACATATTTAAGGGTATTGAAACCGCTACTGTAACTACTGCTGTTGCGTTAGATGATGAGACCCGCAAAAAAATATCGGCCATGGTACATGCCCAAACCGGTAAAGAAGTACAGTTAACAGAAAAAATTGACGCTAACATTATAGGCGGCTTTATATTACGTTTTGGCGATAAGCAAATTGATACCAGCGTATCTGGCAAGATACGCGAATTGGGCAAGGAGTTTGACCAAAACCTATACGTTAAAGAATACTAATAATTTTTTAAAACTTAACAATAATGGCAGAAGTAAAACCTGCAGAAGTATCGGCGATATTGCGCCAACAATTGGCCGGCTACAAAACAGCCGCCGAATTGGAAGAAGTAGGCACAGTGCTACAAGTGGGCGACGGTATTGCCCGCATTTACGGCCTTAACAATGTACAGTCGGGCGAGCTTATTGAGTTTGAAAACGGCTTACAGGGTATTGTACTTAACTTAGAAGCCGATAACGTAGGTGCCGTATTACTTGGTGCATCTAACGATATTAAAGAAGGCGCTACAGTTAAACGTACCGGTCGTATTGCCTCTATTCGCGTAGGCGAAAACATGGTAGGCCGCGTTGTTAACACTATGGGCGAACCTATTGATGGCAAAGGCCCTATCACCGGCGAATTGTTTGAGATGCCACTTGAGCGTAAAGCTCCCGGTGTTATCTTCCGCCAGCCGGTAAACGAGCCATTGCAAACAGGTATCAAAGCTATTGACGCGATGATTCCTATTGGCCGTGGCCAACGTGAGCTTATCATTGGCGACCGCCAAACCGGTAAGACTACCGTTGCTATCGATACCATCATTAACCAGAAAGAGTTTTACGATGCAGGCCAGCCTGTATTTTGTATATACGTAGCCTGCGGACAAAAAGGCTCTACCGTAGCCGGTATTGTTCGTACGCTTGAAGAAAATGGCGCTATGCCATACACGGTAGTGGTTTGTGCTACCGCATCAGACCCTGCACCAATGCAGTTCTTTGCTCCGTTTGCCGGTGCTGCTATTGGCGAGTACTTCCGCGATACCGGCCGTCCGGCCCTTATTGTATACGATGACTTGTCTAAACAAGCCGTTGCTTACCGCGAGGTATCTCTTTTACTTCGTCGCCCACCGGGCCGCGAGGCTTACCCTGGTGACGTATTCTACCTTCACAGCCGCTTATTAGAGCGTGCCGCTAAGGTTAATGCTAACGACGATATCGCTAAAAACATGAACGACCTTCCTCCATCATTAGTAGGTAAGGTTAAAGGTGGCGGTTCGTTAACAGCACTTCCAATTATTGAAACACAAGCGGGCGACGTTTCGGCTTATATCCCAACCAACGTAATTTCTATTACCGATGGCCAGATATTCCTTGAGTCTAACTTATTCAACTCAGGTATCCGTCCGGCTATCAACGTAGGTATCTCGGTATCGCGTGTAGGTGGTAACGCCCAAATTAAATCAATGAAGAAAATTGCCGGTACGTTAAAGCTGGACCAGGCTCAATACCGCGAGTTAGAGGCTTTCTCTAAATTCGGTTCTGACCTTGATGCTGCAACAAAATCGGTACTTGATAAAGGTGCACGTAACGTGGAAATTCTTAAGCAAGCCCAGTTCTCTCCACTACGTGTAGAGCAACAGGTTGCTATTATTTACTGCGGTACTAAAGGCTTATTGCGCGATGTACCTGTTGAGAAGGTAAAAGAGTTTGAAGCTAACTTCCTTAGCATTCTAGAGGCACAACACAAAAACGTGCTTGACGGTTT
>JBIPNX010000187.1:0-5107 GCA_044378145.1 Flavobacteriales bacterium
ATACTTGCTCCCCTGCCTCTGTGAATGCGCCATTTCTATTATAATCAATGTAAATTGCCATGCAATTTTGGTATTGGAATGTATTGTAAATGGAACTCAAAGAAAAGGAATAGGTAGATCCAGGATACATGGCATAGGGACCAAATGCGGTGAAGTCAGAATAACTTCCAGCTGTTCCACTTGCTGTTCCAATAGTACCCGAAAGTGAATTGAGAGAGCTAGTATTGTTTAAAATACTTGTACCATTCAAACTAATTGTAACATTACCGATATCTTCCCCTAAAAATGCGCTCCATACTGCTGGTGGAAGGGTGTAGCCGGGTGCGCTAAGAGGGACGATGCCTGTTGCTCCTACGGTAGTATGCGTAATATTAGTTAATGGAGTATTGATACACAAGCTTGGTGAGCTTGATGCTGCACTTGCTGTATTGCTTGGAAGAACTGTTATTGCCGTTGCTGCTGATGCCGCGCTCTGACAACCATTGGCAGCGGTTACTCTAACCGTATAGCTTCCTGCCGCAGAAACCGTAAGACTCTGCGTAGTAGCTCCTGTTGACCATAAATAACTTGTTCCTGCGCTTGATGTTAAAACAACGTTACCTCCCGAACAAAAAGTCGTTGCGCCTACTGCTGTAATGGTTGGTGTGGTTGGTAACGCATTTACTGAAACTGTGTATGGAGACGAATTAAACGAACAACCATTACTATTAGTTACCGTAACCGTATAACTTCCAGCGGCTGATGCTGTATAAGTAGCGCTTGTTCCTCCAGAAGCAACGTTAACACCTCCTACTTTCCATTGGTAAGAAGAAATCGTGCCGCTGCCTGCTGTGGCATTGGAAGTAAGAACAGTATTTCCTCCGGTACAGAAGGATGTGTTACCACTTATTGAGGCTGTTGGCAACGCATTTACCGTTATCGTTCCTGTGGCATTCACACTTCCACAACCGCCTGTTAATGGAATAGAGTAGCTAAAAGTTCCGCTTGCCGTTGGCATGCCACTAATTGTAATTGTATTACTCGCCCATGCAGCTGTAACACCTGAAGGCAAGCCAGTAGGCGTTCCGATACCTGTTGCACCACTAGTACTATGCGTAATATTTGTTAATGGGGTGTTGATACACAGGGTTGGTGTGCTTAAGGCAGCTCCTGCCGTGTTGTTTGTTGACACGGTTAATGAAACCGGATTACTTGTGCCATTTGGCGTAGTAACCACTACATTGCCTGAAGTGGCATTAACTGGTACGGTAAAGGTAATGTTGGTGGCAGTAACTCCGCTCAATGTGCCTACACTAGTACCATTTATGGTAACTGAAGTAGCCCCAGTTAAGAACGATCCTGTAATTGAAACAGAAGCACCTTGGCATGCAGAGTTAGCACTTAAGGTTGAAATAATAGGCGATTGATTTTGCTCGTAATGATACATAGTTCCATCGTTTTTACCTACAATCATATCTAGCAAACCATCTCCGTCAATGTCAGTAAATGTAGGTGTACTGAAATCACCTACATCAATTCCATTGAAGCTTGGAGTAGTCAAAGTAAAGCTGATGCTATTGGCGGTAATTTGCTCATAATGGCTTATGGTTCCATTATATTTACCTACAAACATATCCAGCAAACCATCACCATCAAGGTCAGTAAATGTAGGTGCACTAGAAGAACCGACATTTACGCCGTTAAAGCCAGCACTAACCAACGTAAAGCTGACGCTGGGGGCAGCATTTTGCTCATAATGGTAAAGGAAAGCACTTTGACAACCTACAAGCATATCCAGCAAACCATCTCCGTCCAAGTCTGTAAATGTAGGTTTACTGATTGTCCCCGAGACATTAATTCCATTGAAGGTATTAGGAACTAAAGTAAAGCTGGTGCTATTGGCCAAATTTTGCTCATAATGGGTCAGCGTTCCACCATTTCTACCAATAATCATATCAAGCAACCCATCACCATCAAGGTCAGTGAAGGTAGGTGCACTACGAGCACCGACATTAATTAAATTGAAGGCTGCATTTCTTAAATCAAAGCTGATGCTATTGGTAGCATTTTGCTCATAATGGCTTATGGTTCCATCGAATTTACCTACAAACATATCCAGCAAACCATCACCATCAAGGTCAGTAAAGGTAGGTGCACTTTCACCACCGTCATTAATTGAATTGAAGGCTGCAGTAACAGAAGTAACTACATTTGACGACGACTGCCTGCTCACAGGAATAGAAGAGGAAAGTGCATAGCAACCACCTAAGTTAGATACGCTAACTTTTCCGGTATTAGCCACTCTTGGTACTGTGGCTGTTATTTGAGTATTACTGTTTACTGTAAATTTGGCAGGAGTTTCTCCAAACTTAACGGAAGTAGTTCCCGTAAGGTTGGATCCAGTGATTACTAAACTACTATTCATAGCAGTAGAACTACTACTAAAGCTGGTAAATGTAGGAGGGGTATATACCGTTACATTAACTGCACTTGAAGTTGCACTACATGAAAAGGAATTGGTAACCTGTAAACTATAGTTTGTTGAAGTCGTTGGACTTACCGAAATATCATTAGTTGTCTGATTTCCCGGTGTCCATACATAACTTGCAAACCCCGTTGGCGCTGATGATGTTGTCCATGATATGCCATAACTAGTTAATGCTCCGGTTCTGGCATTTGGCGAAGCATCAGCTGCTGTTGTCCCCGTTCCTTCATTAAAACGATAAAACGCTTGTAGGCTAGTTTCAGATCCAATTAGTCCATTATTCATTTCATTCTGTAATTGTATTGCAGTTCTTGCCGAACTAAATACTGAAACTTGATCGATAGTTCCAATAAATCTAGCATTGTTATAATAATTATTTCCAATCATAGTTCCAATATTTGAAGAGCTTGCCGTTTCAGCAGCAGCAGTAAAAACACTTACCCCATTTTTATAAAAAGTAATTCCAGAAGGTGACCATGTAACAGAAACAAACTCCCATGTATTGATTACCGCAGGAATTCCTGTATTTATATCCCTTCCAGCTAAAATATGATAGTTTCCGTCTGATGCTGCGAGAATTCCTCGATCATATCCCCCATCATCGTTTGTAATTATTACTACATTAGAACTTGGGGTTCTATAAACCCAAGCCGAAGCAGTTAAGGTTGGATAAACTGCAGGACTTATATTTAATGAACCAATATTAACACTTCCTGCATTTCCATCAAAACTAAGCGCATTTACTGCCCCTCCTTTGGCTGAAATTGTAATGTTGTTACCAACACAAACTGCTGTGCTTGGCGCTGTTTCTAAGTTCACTACCGCTGCTGGGTTTACGGTTACATCCACTGTAAAAGCTGATCCAGCAGAACCATTAGCAGTGGGAGTTACTGTATAGCGCACAACACCAACGTTGGATGTTGTATTGGTTAATGTTTGTGCAATGGGTCCGGCTACTCCGGTGGTTTGATTTGAAAATCCTGTTACGGTTCCCGATTGCAGTGCTGCCGTCCAAGTAAAGGTTGTTCCACTAACAGTAGAATTTAAGACAACCGATGTGGGTACACCAGAGCATCTTGTTTGCGGGGCGGCTAGGGGGTTTACCGTAATTGTTCCTGTAGCATTCAAACTACCACATCCGCTTGCAAATGGTATAGTATAGTTAAAAGTGCCTGATTGAGTGGGTGTACCACTAATGGTAATGGTATTATTTGCCCATGAGGCAGTTACACCAGCAGGCAAGCCATAGCCACTAGCACCAATACCACCCAAATTAATGCTGTATTCCTCATATTCACCATAATTAACATTCTGTGTAGGGCTTGTAATAAGTGCACTTTCTTTACAAATTACCCTCATTCTGGTTACACCAGCTAGCGCAGAAATGGGTATGGTAAATGTGCCTGTTTCTGTATGTGCTCCTAAAGTCAGGGCAGATGCGGTGTATGCCTGCTCACCTGCGTCTGTGAATACACCATTTCTGTTATAATCAATATACATAGCCATGGCGTTATAAAATGGATTTCCACTTGTAATAGAACTCAAAGAAAAGGTATAGGTAGATCCTGGATACATGGCATAGGGGCTAAATGCTGTAAAGTTAGCATAGCTACCTGCTGTTCCAGAGCCTGTTCCAATAGTTCCCGACAATGAATTGATTGATGTAGTATTGTTTATAATAGTTGACCCATTCAAACTAATGGTAACATTGCCCAAATCTTCATCTGCTGTTGGGTAAATTACTGCTGGTGGAAGCGAATAGGTAGCTGCGCTTAAGGAGGTGGTAATACCTGTTGTTCCAAAAGTAGTATGGGTTATTGCTGGTAAAACTGCTGTGACAAACAAGCTTGGTGTGCTTGAGGCTGCCCCTATTCCATTTACCGTAACCGCTCCGGTGGCATTCACCAAACCACAGCCACCTGCTAGTGGTATGGTATAATTAAAAGTTCCTGATTGGGTTGGCGTACCACTGATGGTAAGTGTGTTAGATGCCCAAGCAGCTGTAATGCCTGCAGGCAAACCATAATTTGTTTTAATACCACCCATGCTAATGCTGTATTCCTCATATTCACCATAATTAACATTCTGTGTAGGGCTTGTAATAAGTGCACTTTCTTTACAAATTACCCTCATTCTGGTTAAACCAGATAGCGCAGAAATGGGTATGGTAAATGTGCCTGTTTCTGTATGTGCTCCTAAAGTCAGGGCAGATGCGGTGTATGCCTGCTCACCTGCGTCTGTGAATACACCATTTCTGTTATAATCAATATAAATAGCCATGGCGTTATAAAATGGATTTCCACTTGTAATAGAACTCAAAGAAAAGGTATAGGTAGATCCTGGATACATGGCATAGGGTCCAAATGCTGTAAAGTCAGCATAGCCACCTGCTGTTCCAGAAGCTGTTCCAATGGTACCCGAAAGGGAATTGATAGGGGTAGTATTGTTTAAAATAACGCTACCGTTCAAACTAATAGTAACATTGCCCAAATCTTCATCTGCTGTTGGGTAAACAACCGCTGGCGGAAGCGTATAGCTAGCTGCGTTTAGAGATAAAATACCCGTTGCTCCGGTAGTACTATGCGTAATATTAGTTAATGGGGTATTGATACATAGGGTTGGTGTGCTTGATGCTGCACTTGC
>JBIPNX010000188.1:0-5094 GCA_044378145.1 Flavobacteriales bacterium
CGGTTTTAAAAACCAAAACCGTGAGCGCAGCCGTATTGCAGGTTTTGAGGTTAGTGGCAATGGAGAGTGGATTATTAACAGCAAACAACAGTTCCGCTTTTTTGGAGGCTACACCTACTATTACCCGGGCGATTTGCAAGGCGATACCTTGCAGCGAAACGTATGGAGGTACCTTTCTAACGCTGCCAAAGGGTTTATTAATCCTGACTCGGCTGTTATTGCCAGTATGCTTACCTACCGTATGAACCACTCTTTGCGTATGGACCTTGAGTACCAGGTTGGCCGCTTTAAAATTGGCACAACGGGCACTTACAATAGCTTTATGAATAAAATAGACCCGGTGTTTAATAACTTTATACCCGGCCTAAGCGATTATAGGTTAAAAAATAATAAAGGCAAGTTTATTATTGATGCCCGTTTGGTATACGATTTAAAACATAGCAACTCTGTTGGCTTGGTTGTTCGCAATCTTTTAAATACCGAATATTCATTCAGGCCCGGTATTATGGAGGCACCTACAAGCATAACATTCCAGTATTCGCATAAATTCTAAAATGGAAATTACACCTGCCCAACTATTCAATAGCGTAACAACTCGCTTTAGAAAAGAAAAGGCCGAAGGGGTAATACTTACATTTCATTTCGACCTTTCAGGCACCGATGCCTGCCAATACACTATTCAAATAGCTAACGGCGATTGCTCCGTTAGCGAAGGATTGATTGGTACACCCGATTGTTTGATAGAAACGGATACTGAAACCTATGTAGGGCTTGAAACAGGCGCTATAAATCCGCAGGAAGCTTTAATGAGTGGCATGGTTAAGGTTAGTAACCTGATGGCTATGTTAGATTTTGCCAAGCTATTCAAAAAGTATGAAGTTGTGGAAACAACGCAACAGGAAAGCCGTGGGCTAAGGCAATTGCCCCAGGGGCCATTAACCGGTATAAGGGTTATAGATTTTACCCGATTGCTGCCGGGGCCGCTATCTACCATGTTTATGGCTGAGATGGGCGCTGAGGTTATTAAGGTTGAAGATAAACACTCCCCCGACTATATACGCACCTTTCCGCCCTTTATAAATGGGGTGTCGGCTTACTACCTGGCGCTAAATGCCGGTAAGTATTCTGTTTCGGCCGATTTTAGGGCCGAGAAACAACGCCTTATTGACCTGATAAAGGAGGCGGATGTGTTAGTAGAACAATACCGCCCCGGCATTATGGCCGATATGGGCCTGGGCTACGAAACCTTAAAACAGATTAATCCCCGCCTTATCTATATTTCTATTACCGGATACGGGCAAAACAATGAAAATGCCCAATTGGCCGGCCACGACCTGAATTACTTAGCAGCGGCAGGCATACTTGGATTAAATAAAGACGAGACAGGGAAACCGGTTATGCCCGGTTTTCAGTTAGCCGATGTAGGTGGAGGTAGTTATATGGCCCTTACGGCTTGCACAGCAGCTCTGTACGAGCGTGAAAGGACCGGTATGGGTAAATTTATTGATGTGTCTATGGCAAACGCCGTGACGCCTCTGTTAGCCTTGCCGCTTGCAAGCCAACAAGCCCAGGGCAAAACCATTACCGAGTTGGGAGGGGGCATAGCAAATTATAATATTTATGTTTGTGCCGATGGGAAGTATATTGCCTTAGGTGCCTTAGAACCAAAGTTTTGGATAGGCTTTTGTAAAGTAATAGATAAACCGGAGTGGGAGGGTAGGATTGCTATGCAAGACCCAACAAGTGCTCAGCAGCTTAAAGCCGACTTAGAGGCTGTTTTTGTCCAAAAAACTGCTGCAGATTGGGAAGTAATTGGCAATGCTGCCGATGTTTGTATTACTGTAATAAGGGATTTACAAGATTTAACCTCTGATAGCTTCTTAAAAGCTACTAATGCATTTAATGCAGTAGATGTAAATGGGCAACCCATCTATACGGTTGCTTTGCCGGTTAATTTTTCGGGCAAGGCTAATACTATGCCTTCAGCGCCATTCTTAGGCGAAGACAATAACCTGTTTTAAGAAAGTATAAAGCATAAAAAAGTCCGCTAACCTAGGGTTAACGGACTTTTTTTTCTTTGGCCAAAGAAGATAAATAATTGTGAAATTATTTCTTCTCTGCAGGAGCTTCTACTTTCTTAGTAGTGTCAGCTTTAGCAGTGTCAGCAGCAGCAGTAGCAGCGGCAGCAGCGATGCTGTCGTCAGTTGCTTTTACTTTAGCTAAAGAATCAGCTACGCGAATAGAATCAGCTTTCTTTTTGTCAGCATCTTCGCCTTTAGGGCCGCAAGCTACAAAAAGCACTGATAAACCAAGAAGACCAGCAATAAGAGCTTTTTTCATTGTTTGTGTTTTTTGAATTGTGTTAGGTTAAATAATATAAAAACGGGTGCAAATTTAGATATATTTTTCATATCTACAACACATTACAACAAAAAAGGGTATGTTTTTTCAACACACCCTTTTTAATAAGTACTTAAAAGGCTTGTTAATTACCGCCTTTAAGGTTTTTTATAACTTTGATGTTTTCTGCATCTTTTTTCTTCTCTTCAGGAGTTTTAGTTCCACCTTTAAGATCTTTTATCACATCAATGTTTTTCTCGTCTTTAGTTTTTGTCGGGGTAGTTGTTTTTTTACCACCACCTTTTGGTAGGGCAGCTAAAGAATCAGCAACACGTTTAGCGTTTGCAATAGAATCTGTAATGCGCATTGCGTTAGCTAATGAGTCTTGCTCGGCTTTAGCTTTAGCTTCAGCAGCGGCAATTGAATCGTTTTTAGCTTTTTCTTTCAACGCTTTTTCTTCAGCGCTAGGTCCGCAGGCGTAGAACATTGCTACAGCACCAACAGCCAATAAGGTTACAATCTTTTTCATAGTCTATAATGTTTTTCCTTTTTGTTATATAGGTGCAAAATTATTCTTTTTTCCATAATTAAAATTTTTTTTGGCACATTTTTTTCATTCAGAAAAATATAAAGGTATATTTGCAGCCTGAATAACTGATTATAAACTTAACATAACTATGAAAACTATGAAATTGAATTTCCGTAAATTTTTAGGCGCTACTGCCGTTGCAGCAATGTTATTTGTTGGTGCTTCTACCCTTACATCATGTGGTAAAGAAGGTTGTACTGATACAGATGCTAACAACTACAACGCCGATGCTACTGATGACGATGGTACTTGTACTTACGACCGTACTAAATTTCTTGGTGCTTATACTGTTAACGAAACTTGTAATTCTGGTACCTACAACTACAGCATGACAATCGCTGAAGCTTCAGCTAACATGGTTACTGTTACCCTTACTAACCTGGGTGATTTCTCTAGTAACGTTTTAACTGGTACAGTTAGCGGCGATGCTCTTAGCATTCCTTCTCAAACGTTAACTATTCAAGGTACTTCAGTTGCATTTAGCGGCCAAGGTACTATCAGCGGAAGCACTTTAACAATTATCTATGGTGCTACTTACAACGGTACTACTGACAACTGTACAGCTACCTGCATCAAACAATAATTTATTGTTTATAATATTAACAAGAGGCGCCCATAAGGCGCCTCTTTGTATTTTTGAGCGGATTTAATTTATTAGCATTTGGAAGTAGAACATAAAAAAAGGGTTCGGTTTATAATCAACCCTATATCAGGTATTGGCCGAAAGAACAAAATTCAGGCACAGATAGAAAAGTACCTGGATCACGAGAAGTTTGATTACGATATTGTATATACCGAAGGCCCTAAGCATGCAACAGAGCTTAGCAAAGAGGCTTCTGATTTGGGATTTGATGTGGTTGTGGCTGTTGGGGGAGATGGTTCTGCGCATGAGGTTGGATCTGCATTAATAGGTACAGAAACTTCGATGGCTATTATTCCGGCCGGGTCGGGCAACGGATTGGCCCGCTACCTAAAGCTGCCAATGAATCACAAAAAAGCAATAGAGCGCATAAACAACTACAACATTAAGCGCATTGATACAGGCATTATTAATAATGATGTATTTATAAGCACTACCGGTATGGGCTTTGATGCTTTTATTGCCTGGAAGTTTGCCTT
Source organism: Flavobacteriales bacterium (assembly GCA_044378145.1). Lineage (GTDB taxonomy): Bacteria > Bacteroidota > Bacteroidia > CAMBQF01 > CAMBQF01 > CAMBQF01. Next base: position 4,049 of record JBIPNX010000188.1, read on the forward strand.
GTTTGGCCCACGTGGGTTGTTTTCGTATGTATGGCTTATTTTTCAGGAATACTTTAGGTACAAACCCAAAGAGTATAAAATTGAAGTAAACGGCGAGGTTATTGAAACCAAAGCCTTTGTGGTTATTTGCGGCAATAGTAACCAATGGGGAAACAACGCTATTATTGCACCCAGCGCCGAGATTGACGATGGTATTTTAGATTTGGCGGTTTGCAAACCATTCCCTTTTTATGCAGTATTTGTTATGGCATCGTTATTGTTTGCAGGGTCGGTAGAAGAATCACCGTATATGACAATTTACCGTTCATCGGAAATGAAGATTACCCAAACCACCGTATTGGCCCACGTAGATGGAGAGCCTGTGCGTCTGGGGCGGGAATTGAACATTTCAGTCAACCCAAAATCGCTTAACGTTTTAGTTTAAATTTGTATAAAATTATAAAGTATGAAAAACATTTTTTTATCAGTAATACTATCGGCCTTTGTTGCCTTTGTAGCTATTGGCCAAACCGAACAAAGCTATGGCGCTAAAATTACCCGCGATAATGCTGTTAGCGTAGATAAGTTTAAAGAAGAAATTAAAGGCAAAGACTCGCTTAGGATTAAGCTTGATGTGCCTATTGTTGAGGCCTGCAAAGTTAAAGGCTGCTGGATGAATGTTGACATGGGCAATGGACAAACCATGATGGTACGCTTTAAAGACTATGGCTTTTTTGTGCCTAAAGATTGCGGAGGTAAAAAAGCTATTATAGAAGGCTATGCTTATACCGAGGTTGTAGGTGTTGATATGCTCAAGCATTATGCTAAAGATGCAGGTAAGAGCAAGAAAGAGATTAATGCCATTACCCAACCCGAAACCCGTTTAACCTTTACCGCAGACGGGGTTATAATCTATTAAAACCGCCCACTTTTAAGGAATAAAAAAAATCCCCGGCGATAAACGTCGGGGATTTTTGTTTTAATTCATTTGGCTCTCCCCCTGCGAAGGGGGAGTGGTCGTGCCGAAAGGCAAGACCGAGGGGGTTAATTCTTCACAAAACGTTTTA
>JBIPNX010000189.1:0-5085 GCA_044378145.1 Flavobacteriales bacterium
CCGCAACAATATTAAGCCGATACATATGTTTGATGCTGCTGCGCCTGTATTGATTGTTGGATACAGTGTAGGCCGTATTGGCTGCATGGTATCTGGCGATGGTGATTGGGGTGTAATAAACAGCGCCTACCGTGTTGATGGTGATCGTAACTTCACAACGGTTTCGTTACCCGATACAACAATAAAAAAAGACATTGCTACTTATTATCAATACTACGATGCCAATAGCCCTGAAGAGGTGCCATACATACACTTTGAAAAACCGGGTGCATTAAGCTTTTTGCCCGACAAGTTTTTTGCTTACGACTTTCCTCACAATGTGTTAGAGCGTGGCGTTCCGTTAAACAATACCAATAGGGAGCGTTTTAACAACCATCTGCCTATGCCGGTATTTCCTACAGCGTTTTACGAGGTGCTTATGGCGTTGAGCATCTTTGCTTTTTTATGGTTTATCCGCAAGCGTATTACCACACCGGGTATGTTGTTTGGCATATACCTTATGTTTAATGGGCTTGAGCGATTTTTAATAGAATCTATAAGGGTAAATACCAAAATGCACTTCTTAGGTATGGTTATAACCCAGGCGCAGCTTATATCAAGCATATTATTTTTGGTTGGTGTGGCCCTTACCGCATATACCTACATGATTTATAAGAGGAAGAAAGCATAATGGAACTAATACGCATTTGCGAACAGGTAATAGCAGCGGCTACCGAAACAGGCCGCTTTATTCTGGGAGAACAGGCTAAGTTTAACGAAGGGCATGTTGAGTCTAAAGGCATACACAACCTAGTGAGCTATGTAGACAAAACAGCCGAGGAGAAACTGGTTGCTGCCCTTAGTAAAGTAATGCCCGAAGCAGGCTATATTACTGAAGAAGAAACCGTTGCCCAAACCCGTGCTGAATACAACTGGATTATAGACCCGCTGGATGGTACTACCAACTTCATACACGGTGTGCCGTGCTATGCGGTAAGTATTGCTTTAGCCAAAGGCGATGTGCCCGTTGTAGGTGTTATATATGAGATTAACCGGGCAGAATGCTTTTATGCATGGCAGGGAGGGGGAGCCTTTTTAAACGGTAAGCCTATTAAAGTCTCTACCCGCGAAAAGCTTGATGATAGCCTGTTGGTAACCGGATTCCCTTATTACGATTACGGCAAGCTTGACGAGTATTTAGCCCTGTTTAAACACCTTATGAAAAATAGCCGTGGTATACGCCGTTTAGGCTCTGCAGCTACTGATATGGCTTATGTTGCCTGCGGACGTTTCGAGGCTTTTTACGAGTATGGTTTGAGCCCATGGGATGTTGCTGCCGGTATTATTATTGTGCAGGAAGCCGGTGGCCAAATAAGCGACTTTAGCGGAGGTAATGATTACCTTTTTGGTAAGGAAATGATATGCTCTAATACCAAAACGCACGACCAATTATTAGAGACCGTGCGCTTGTTTTTCTAATCTATATCAACCTTACTTAATTCCTTTTTTTTTGGATTTGCTTGGCTATTTTATTGTATAACTCTTGCGAGTCGAACGGCTTAGAAATATAGTCGTTCATACCTGCTTCTATACATGACTTAGCCTCTGATGCCGCCGCATGCGCTGTCATAGCCAAAATTGGTATCTCGCGGAATGGTGGCTTCATGTGGTTGCGGATATAGGCTGTAGTTTCGTAGCCATCCATCTCCGGCATCTGAATATCCATCAATACTATATCAAAGTATTTAGAGCTTAGTTTTTCAATAGCCTCTTTACCGTTTTCGGCAATTTCGCTTTCAAAGTTCCAGTTGTCTAATACCTTTTTAGCTAATAGCTGGTTAATCTTGTTGTCTTCGGCAATAAGCACTTTTACCTTACCAAGTTTGTAGTCGGTTTTTTCTGCTTTTTGCTTAGGCAATTCAGAACGTTCGCCAAACTTCATAGGCATAGTAACACGGAAGGTAGAACCTGCGCCTACACGGCTAATAACAGATATCTCCCCGCCCTGCAGCTCAACCAGTTTTTTAACAATGGTTAAACCTAAACCGGTACCGCCAAACTTACGGGTAGTATCGTCTCCGGCCTGGGTAAAGCTCTCGAAAATGGTATCCAGTTTATCTTCAGGTATACCAATACCGGTATCGCTTACAAGGAACTCAATTTTAGCGCTTTCCTCGTCGCGCACCAATACTTCGGCGCTTATGCTAACCTCGCCTTTCTCAGTAAACTTAAGTGAGTTAGACAATAGGTTATTGAATATCTGGAACAAACGGGTAGGGTCGCCTTTAACAAACTCAGGTAGGCTCTCACTTGGGTAGAAACCAAGTTTAAGTTGCTTGCTGGTAGCCTTAGGCATAAACATGTCGCGTAGCTTTTGCAGCATTTGCGGCAGGTTAAAGTCAATGCTCTCAAAGGTCATTTTACCTGCTTCAATTTTCGACAGGTCAAGAATGTCGTTGATAATAACCAGCAGGTTTTGGCCCGATGTGTTTACCAGCTCTACATATTCCTTTTGTTGAGGGTCTAACTTAGTTTCAATTAAAAGGTCGGTAAAGCCCAGAATGGTGTTAAGCGGGGTACGTATTTCGTGGCTCATGCCAGCCAAAAACTGCTCCTTAAACTTAACAGATTCTAATGCTTTTTCTTTAGCCGCCTTAAGCTCATTCTCCATGTGGATACGCTCGGTAATATCTTGAGCGTAGCAGATAACGTGCTTGCCGGTTTCAGAGTCTTCCTTCTTAATGTTTTTATATAACCAGTAAATTTCTTTACCCTTTTTGGTACGCAGTTTTAATACACCGCTAACTACATTGGTGTTGCCAATACGTAAAAGGTAATCATCAAAGGCCTGTTTCTCTCCCGGTGGAATAAACTCGCGCAGGTTTTTGCCTGTCAGGTTGCTGTTTTTATCACCCAGCGATTCACTGGTAGCCGGGTTAGCCGATAGTACAAACCCACTCATGTCGTGGGTCATAATAATGGCCTGGCAGTATTGTACAATTTCGCGGTTATCTTTTTCGCTTTCTATTAATGCTTTTTGGGTGCGTATACGTTCAGTTTCAAGCACCTTGAATTTAAGGGCGCTACGCACTACGGCAGTTAATGTTTGTGGGTTTATTTCAGATTTAGCAAAGTAATCAAAGGCACCATTTTTCATGGCCTCAACGGCAATTTTCTCATCGCCCTGGCCGGTAATAATAGCAATAGGAGCATCGAACCCGCGGCTGCGGAATTCTTTCAATAGCTTAAGGCCATCCTGGCCGGGTAGCTGGTAATCAAGGAAAATAACATCAAAGGCTTGCTTTTCAGCCAATTCTAACGCATCCTGCGCTGTCTGGCAGAAAGTTAGTAAGTGGTTCAACTCGGTCTTTTTCAATGCCCGCACAAAAGCGAGCACATCAACCTCATCATCTTCCACCAGTAAAATTTGTATCGAGTTATACATCATAAGCCTAAAAATATAATTGGGTTGGTTGGCTTTACTATTAAAACGTTTTATTATTAAAACAGTTTCAATTCGCTTAGTCCATTAGTTAACAGTCGTTACCAAATGTCAACACCGTAAAAGTAGTGGCTCTTAATTGTCTGGTAAGCCTAAACACAGCTACCTAAGACAAACGTAAGTTTTAACCGATTTTTTGATGCCTGTTGTAATATTGTTTCAACTGAAACCCTTGCTACAAAAGACATTGTTAACTACTTTTTACCTAAAAATAATTGTGGCGTTATGTAAGAAATCTCTCTACAGTATTAAAAGATGACCAAAATCATCATCTGTTTAATTAGTCGGGGTATTCGCAAAGCATCCAGTAGTTATTTAACATAGCTACCGAGCTTATAAAGCTCTCTATTGAAAGGGGTTTTAATATATATCCGGCCACGTTTAATTTGTAGGCGTTTACTTTATCCTGCTCTTCGTTAGAGGTAGTCATAACAAATACGCTTATGTGCTTAATGCTATCAGTTGCACGTAGTTCGCGTAAAAACTCAATACCCCCCATGCGTGGCATGTTAATATCTAACAATATAATACGGGGCAGGTTTAAAGGGTTGTCAATAGACTTCAAGTATTCTAAGGCTTCCACACCATTACCACAAACATGCAATGGGTTAGAAATGTTGTTCTTTTTAAAGGCACGTTTAACGTTCATCACGTCAATTTCATCGTCCTCAACTAGTAGAATGTTAATTTGCTTTTCCATATAGCAATATTATAATTTTATAAATAGGGTAATGCTCTTTACAAAATACCTATAAACAGGATTTTCAACCTAATTGTTAATATGTTCTATTGCGCTACTAAGTAAAGAATATATTTTTTGAAACTCCTTATTTCCGTCTAATTTTTTTAGGTGCTTCTTTATCACCTCCTTATCTCCACGTATCGCGGGGCCGGTTTGCACATCAGCAGGTTTATTACCTTCTATCTTGGCAGCTGTTTGTTTTATTAGCGGGTACACAATATCAAAAGGTATGCTCTGCTCTGTAGCTATGTTATTGGTAATATGATACATCAGGTTACTAAAATTTGATGAAAATACCCCCATAATATGCAGCCACTGCCGTTGGTCGCTGTTTAGTTTATAATGCTGTTTTACCAAAAGTTTAGCCAGGCTCTCCAGTTGTTTTGCAGCTTTTGGGTTGTTGGCCTCTATACAAATGGGTACAGTGGCAAAATCGGTTTTAACGCTTTTGTTAAACGTTTGGAACGGATAAAACACGCCGTAGTTTGTGCTGCATTTTTTCAGCACATCAGCAGGAGTAGCCCCAGATGTATGCACAACCAACGCATCGCCCACTTTTAACTGTTTGCCAATGGTAGCCAGTGCATCGTCTTTTATAGCGATTATTATTATATCGGCCTTATTATCAATGGTATGTAAATCACTAACAGCTTTTGCCTTTAGCTTTTTAGCCAGTGTTTTAGCGGTAGTGCCACCGGGGCTGTATACCTGTAACACCTGTATGCCTTTTTCTACCAGGGCCTTACCAAGGTGCGTTGCTACATTGCCTGCACCTATTAAAACTGCCGTATGTATGCCGTTTTTCTTCATTGCTGCTCTTTATGCCTACCTTTGCACAATGGAATTGCGAATTGGTGACAAG
>JBIPNX010000007.1:0-18462 GCA_044378145.1 Flavobacteriales bacterium
CGTTATTTCCAATACCTCAAATTGTATTTTGCCGGCAGGAACTGTTATGTCAGCTTTCTCACCTTTCTTCTTACCCAACAAGCCTTTAGCAATAGGCGATGTAACCGAAATTTTACCGGCTTTCATATCGGCTTCGTTTTCAGCTACTATCTGGTATTTCATGGTGGCGTTATTGGCCAGGTTTTTAATCTTTACCGTGGTAAGGATAGAAACCTTAGAGGTATCAATATTCTTCTCGTCAAGCACACGGGTAGTGGCAAGGATATCTTCCAGTTTAGATATTTTCAGCTCAAGCAAACCTTGTGCTTCCTTAGCCGCATCGTATTCTGCATTTTCAGATAAATCGCCTTTATCGCGGGCCTCGGCAATTTGTGCCGAGATAGAAGGGCGCTCCACTGTTTTCAGGTGGTGCAGTTCATCATTCATCTTTTTTAACCCTTCTTCGGTTACATAAGTTATATTCGACATAGTACTAAAATTACGGTTACTATAAAACGACAAAAAAGACCTCGCTCGTGCGAAGTCTTCTTTTGTCTATGCAAAAATACAAATTTTAAACTACAATACCAGTAAGCTTATAAAGCTATCTGCTTTTACCTGATTAAAGGTTAATACGGGCACCAAAGTTGTGTGTACCGCCAAATAGGTCGGTAGCACGGTAAGAGTAATCTAAACCAAAGGTGGTGCCTTTTTCTTTAGCCAGGGGAATTTCTACGGTAAAACCGGCACATGGGCCTAAGAAAGCAGTAGTACGGGTATCGTATTTAAAGATACCGTTCTCGTAATTAAAGCCACCACGTAGCATTAATATCTTTTTCCAGCCATATTCTAGACCTAATTGAAATTGGTTTTTGGTAAACGAGTTAGCTGTAAAGTTACCCGCAACGGTTAGGTGGTGTTCTTTGCCTAAATCGGCTACGTAAGAACCACCAATATTTAACAACGATGGAATCTCGAAAGGCTCTGAACGTTGAGAAACTGTTTGGGTATTACCATTTTGCACAGTACCACGGAACGAAAGACCATCGCCACCGTAACGCATACGTGGGCCAACGTTACGTAATGCTATACCAAAGTGGATATTCTCTTTTTTACCGGTTACGTATTGCACACCGGCATCAAAAGCAAAGCCCATGGCGCTAACGTCAGGAATAGCTTCGTTAATAATTTTAACGGCTATACCACCGTAAATAGAGTTAGAAAACGCTTTGGCATACGATAGGTGTATGTTTGTAAAACGTGGCTTATAAGTACCAATACCGCCTTCAGGAAGGTCAACAGTGGTAATCATAATATCGCCCGCGTCTATAGACATAACAGAAAGGCCTAACACACCGGCACCGTCTTTTTTACCCAAGCGTTGGGTAAAGCCAAAGGCGTTAATGTTTATGCCCGAACCTTTTAACCATGTAGTACGGCTAAAGATAAGCTCTGTTTTTTTGGTAAACGCAGTACCTGCCACGTTAAAGCTCATTGCCTCTAAGCCATGAACACTAGCGGTATTGGCACCTGCCCAACCCGAAGTACGTGCCCAGGGGTTAATAAGCAACTGGGTTGCACCTGCCTGGCCTGCGCGGTCGCCATTGCCTGCAAACATTACGGTTGTAGCGGCTAAGCCTACTACCAACAACGAAAGTTTTTGTACTAACTGCCTCATCTCTTTCTGTTTATAAGGGGGCAGCGGTAAGGCCGCCCCGTTTATTCATTTTGTTTTTATACTCTCTTTACTGTTAAGGACTAGAAGGTATCTAAGTCAATTGGGCGCATTACACCAAACCATTTCAATACTTTCTCGCCTACCCCCGGTACATCAATATGTATAATGTACAGGCCGCTGGCAATAGGAATAGCTGTTTGGTTTTTCAAATCCCAATCTAACGATGTTAATGGATCATCCTTTTTAAACCTGCGGATAAGTGTACCATTCAAAGTAAAGATTGAGATGGTTGCTTTTTGCGGAAGGTTGGTAATCTTAACACGGTTATCTAACTGGTTACGCTCGTAGGCCGAGAATGCATAGTACGGGTTAGGTACAATGTTTATCAGGTCCAGGCCACGTTTAGCGGCATCGCCATTATTAGTATTCGCAAAAATATCGTCAGTATTAAAGTAGTATTGTGGGTAGTTATCGTTTACAGGGTTGCCTGCAGCATCAACGCTGTAGTTTAAGCTGTAAGCTTTAGCAACGCGCAGGCGAATGCGTACGTTGTTAGATAACCAATCTTTACCGTCTACAGCAACAGGCAGTGTAACATACATTGCATCTTTGTATACGTTACGTTTAATCTGGTCGGTTGGTACGTAGTTATTAGTAGACAATTGCGCCATTATGTGTGCGCCATTATCAAATAGCGGAGCAACAGGGTTAGGCTGAACGTTACGGCCCATAATGTACACATAATGCATACCACCCATAATTACGTTGTTGCCATTAAACACACGCGATGTTGGATTCCATTTCATATCGCGGCCGTTATCCTGAGTTAAGAAAGAGTTCTCTCCAAACATAATAGTTAAACGCTCGCCGGTTTCAACGTTAATAGCATAGCCTGGGAACCAGCCCATGCCTTTAGCACTGATAAAATCAGCATCGTTAGGGTCGTTGGTTACTATACCGTCGCCAGGGTTACCGTTTTTATCAACTGATGCGCGGTTACGGCAATCCATTTTCTTAGCTCCACCTTCAGAAGTAGCAGGGTCGTTGTTCAACTCAACTACAGGACAACGGGTCCATTTAGATTTATCAGGGGTAATAACCAGTTCTATACTTGCCAGTTTACCAAAGCTTGCTAATGCCTGCGATGCAGCATTGTTCCAAGCCGGGGTGCCTATAATGGTATTATCGCGGGCACATACACGGTAAGGGGCAAAAGCACCGTCTAGCATGTTTTCAAAAGCACCTAAGTTATCAAGGGCCGGGTAATCGTTCCACTCTGGGTTAGCAGCATCTTTGTAAGTACCTGAACGTATCCAGTTACGTGGGTCAAAGCTGCCTTCTTCGTCGCGGATAAAGCCTAACCACTGACGTGATACGTCGTCAAACTTAATAGTTGACTCTAGCACACCGTTGGTTGCCGAAGCAGTATCAGAACCTGCGTTTGGTACTTGCACCCAGTTTACTGAGAAGCCCCAACGCTCGTCCGGAGTAATCTTACCGTTATTATCCCTGTCTAGCAATAATATCTGCTCGTTAGGTATAGTAATATCGCGGTCAGAGTATATAGTTTCGTTAGTATTAGTGTTAGTTATGCTCCATTTAGTAGTACCATCTACAACACCTGAGGGGCTGGCCGATTTGCTACTGTCTAACTTAAGAATAAACTCACCTTGTGGTACACGTATAGGGTCAATTACTTTTATAGCAACAGGGCCTTTACCATTCATGTAAATAGGCTCGCGCACATAACCGTTTTGAAGGATTAAGTCTTCGGTTTCAGGGGTTAGGTCTAAAACCAAACCACCGTTACCCTGTCCTTCAATACGTTTTAACCTTGGTCCACCAGCATAGCCTGCACCTAAATCAGTACCATCTTCTTTAGGGGTGTTAATGTGTGGTATACCTGCGTGAACCTGGATGGCTTTACCATCAAAGTTTTTCTTGCCTGGTAGATATGGCTCTAATACACCGGTTTGACTAGAGAAACCATAAGCAATTACCATGTAGTAATATGTTTTGTGGTTAACCAGGGCAGTTGCACCTATTGCAAACGCATCATCAGTAATGCTAAAGGTGTGCTTAATGCCTTTGTTTTCGCCATTTACTTCTTCTACCGGAATATAATCAGACACGGTAGCATCAAAGTAACGGTTTACAATTTGTGTAGTAGCATCTTCAACGTCTACCTGGGCTATTAAACGGGCTAAGTCCGGGTTATCAAGGTCTACCTGGGTTACGTTAGCAGTTTTAAGCTGGTAAATCTGGTAGCCTTGGAATTCATATAATGCAGTTACAGGTTGGCCTAAGTTATTAGTTGTTTTAACAGAGTCAATGTAGTTTTCAGGAACATTGGTGCTGTTAAGTTCTAATACAAGTTCGTTAGGTAATTCAACCATGTGTACATCTGGAGAACGTGGACCCTCTACCAAACGGAAGCAGTTGTCAAATAACGACTGTGCTTTATCATCAGCAAGTTTTAACAGTTCAACTGATTTACGTGGGCCACCAGAGGTAGCACGTGCCCAAACAGCACCTACAGTAATATTATTAATAGCACCCGGCTCAAGTGTAAAAGCACCGGCTGATTGAAGGAAACGGCGGTCGGCAGGAGTGTTGCCGGCAGTAGTCTCGTCCCATGGGGCTTGAACAGTTGGGTTACTTGGTGTGCCACCGGTACCCCAGCCAAAAGTCTGGTCAGAGCTTTCAGGGAATATAAAGTCGCAAGGAGTTCCTGAGCCGTAACCGTTAGTACCATTGTATACCATTGGGGTATTATCTTTCCAACGGGCACGCAGGTAGTTGTAAATATGTTGAGCGTTTTCAGGGTTACCGGTAATAGAGAAGTCGTTGTTATAGTAAACAAATTTAGACATAATGATAAGCTCACCAATCTCATCAATAACACCGTCACGGTCATTATCAATACCGTCATTATCATCGGCACGCGGGCCTTCAAAAAAGTCTAAACCTGCAGCAGGCGGGTTAATACCGTAACCAAACTGGCCATCGTCATCAGCATCACCGTTATAAGTAAAACCTAAACCACGGGTTACGTCGCAACCTACATAGTCGTCATTGTATTTACCAAGGTCAGAGTCAACCCATTGACCAAAGTAGCAATCTTCAACAGTAAATGATGAACGGTTGAAAATTTTGTACTTGTAAAAGGTCATGTTGTTAACCTCATCATTAGTAGAGAAAGCAAATGCCTGGGCATGCACCTCTATACCAATTGGTAAGCCACCTGTTTCAGAGTGAACGTTACCTTTATCGTTAAACACCCACCATAAGGTTTGGTCGCCATAAAGTTGAGCCTGGCAGCCAAGAGTACCAGTAATATCATAATCAGGGTATTCGCAGTTAAACACCTCATAAACACCATTGTTGTTTAGGTCGCGGAAAGGCGCAAGGTATTTAGACTGGAATAAGCCAGGGTCACCATTGCCCGGCCATGTTTCAATATCATCCGGAACGTCGTAGCCGGGGTTGCCGCAGTTAGCAACAAACTCTTCAACTTCGGCACGGGTTACTTTCCAGTGGCGGTCATACTGCGCACAGGTAGCAACATCAATACTAGCGGTTGTAGTATCCAGTGGGCCCGGCCAAAAGTCGTTACCTGTTTGGCGGTAGGTCATAGCGGCAACTTTAAGGTTACCACCGTTATCTACACCACCAATCCAAAGGGCGCTGGCAAACATAGAGTGCTTGTTACTTCCTTTTGGAATTTCGTAACGAGCTGTTGTGTTCAAATCCCACCACATATCGCCCGATGTAAAAATGGTACAGCGTACGTTGTTAATGTTTAGCTCAGAACGGCCTACGCCCGGGTCGCAAGAGGCAGCCAACGACTTGTTCTCGCTTTGCGATTGTTTCTGCGGACCGTTGCCTACATTTTCGCGTGCGTGCAGGTTCAGGGCCGATATTGCGGCTCCTATAACCAGTGCTAATTTTAATTTACTTCTCATCGCTTTGCTAATTTGGTTTAATCAATCTTATATATGATCTATAAACAGCTGCTAATTATTGTTTTTACTTATTAGAAGTTTAATATGGCACCTAAACGCAACTGACGTGGTAATGAGTAGTTGGCTGGGTTATTAATCTTCATTTGGTACATATTTATAAATGCCTGAGGGTCATTTTTACCGTTGATAATACCTTGTGAGGTAGAAGCGGTTAAGAAACCATCGTCGTTTGCATTACCGGTTGCGCGGTATACACCAATAATATTTTTGGTGTTAAGCAAGTTTTGGCATAACAGGTAAACGTTTAAGAAAGACGATTTGCGTTTGCCATCGCCATCTTTTTTACCCCAACGTAGTTCAATGTTTTTGTCGATACGAACGTTAACACGGAACTGCCATGGTAAACGAGAACCGTTGATAGAGCCTTTAAGCTGTGGACGGTCGTTGATACCAAATGCACCATCTTGTGTGTAGTTGCTTTGTTGGCTATAAGGCACACCAGAGTTTGCAAGTACTACAAAGTTAGCACCAAGGTCCTGGAAAATGTGTTTCATAAAACCTTTAGGGCCGTTGTAGTCGGTACCATGTCCCCAACGGTAGTCAAACGTTAACTGTATTTGGTGGCGGGTATCAAAGCTTAATGGTATAGGTGTACGTAAGTTACCTAAACCTGCCTGGATAAGACCGGCAGCAAAAGAGGTGTTAGAACCTGTACCATCAGCAAACTGAAGGGTGTAGTTAGCTGTTAAACGAACGTTGCCGGTACGGCGTAAGTCGTAAGCGGCGGTAAAGCCTTTAACAGTACCAAAGTCAACGTTACCATAAGTGGTATAGTTAATTGGGTAAGCATATAACACAGCTTGTTGCTGAACAAGGTTGCGCAACTCGCGGTAGAAAGCGGTAAGGGTAATAGCCGAACGGTCGTTCAGTTTTTGTTTAAAGCCTAACTCGTAATCAACCGTTTTTTGTGGCATCAGGTCAGGGTTATTTAATACGTTACCCTGGTTGGTTTGTAAGAAATAGTAATCTAATGGGTCAAAACGGTTAGCCGCAGTAGGGCGTTGGGTTAGAACATCGTAGTGGGCAAAGAACTGTGCATCGTCAGATATTGGGAACTGGAATGCAATACGTGGCATTATGTTTACCTGTGGTTGGTAATCGCGGAATGCGTTAGACGATACGCGTTGGTTAGCGGGGTCTAACAGGTAAGGGGCAATTTTACCGTTGTTGGTAGCTTGCGCCAATACTTGTGCATCTTGCAATTCAGTACCCGAAGCATCGTAGAAAGTGTTACCGTTGCGGTAGCCAATAATATTGGCCACGCTAGGGTTGTTAACGTCTTTCACATATACTACATAATCATCGCCAATGTTTGCAGGGCGGTTTGGTATAGTAAGCTCACCGGCAGTACGGGTTTCGTAAAGCGAGTATGGATCTTTCATAACCAACTGGTTAGCATCGTAACGGTCTACACGCACACCTACGTTAAATATAATGTCGCGGAATGCAAACTTGTCTTGAATGTAACCTGCAATATAAATAGGTTGGAAAGCACCAATCTCGCGGGTATAGTTGCCGTTGGCATCTTTCTTATTAATAAAGTCGTCAAAAGTTGGGTTGCCACGCAGTATTTTACCGGTATGGTCGTAACCATTATAGTTTACAAGGCTAGAACCACCACCACCGTTAAACAGCTCGTCAGGAGAGAACATGTCAAGGCTTAATACGCTGCGGTCAACCGCATCAGTACCAATCCAATCAAGGCCGTTAACAGCAAAGCCTAACTTCTCGCGAAGTTGTTTGTCAAAATAACGTTGGGCATCGCCATTATATAAGCGGTTGTAGTTTACTGTATCCTGGAATACACCGTTTGAGTAAAGCAATTGTGGGTTAGTAACATCTAATTGGTCAATATGGCTGTTTACCAACTGGCGCATTAAGCCCCAAAGGCCAACAGGTGCCAAACCGTAGCTACGGTCGGTACGTTGCTCATATTCAAAACCTAAACCAAGCTCGTGGCCTTTAATGTCGGCAGATGCGTTAGCTACTGCACGGAACTGGCTGTTGTTAAACTTGCTGTAACCGTTGAATATAAAACCGGTATTCCAAAACAATGAGTAAACGTTATCGGCAGTACCACCATTTAATAAACCACCACCTTGTTGAACCTGGAAGAAGTTTTCGTAGTTACCGGTTACAAAACCATTGTTTAGGTCGTAATAACGTTGGGTGTAGTTTGATGGAACTTCGTTAACATTTGATTTTTCAAATGAATATAAGGTATCGCGGAAACCTACCTGATAGAATGCCGGTAAAAGTTGGCCGTTGATTGTATCTAACTGGTAGCTGTAGATTGGAGTTTTGTAGGTAGTAAACTTACCCATGTAACCATAATCAAACACGCGGTCCTGATGTTGAGAGCTTTGTTGTACGGCAGAGTTTTTAGTGTAGTCTACCTGTAAGGTGTAGAATACGTTTTTAATAGCCGAAGCTGATTTATCATCGCCTGTGCCATCATCTTCTTTACCTAATTGTTGGGTAAATTTGGCATACGCGCGGTAAGTGTAGTCAATACGTTCACCGTTGTTATCAGAGTTGAATAATGAGTTGGTGTAGCTGTATAACCTGCGGTTAAAATAGTCAAACTGGCCACCAATGGTAATGCTGGTAGTTTTAGATGGTTTGATATCAATTTTAGCAGTTATACTGGCACGCCTGGCCTGGGTATTAGGTTTGTATTTAATTTTTTCAAAAGCATCAGGTCCTAAATACTCAGCATTTTGTACTGTACCAGAGCCTAATGGGCCCGGACGTAATGGGTTGTTTTGGATATCTTTTAAAACATCGTCTTTAACAATCCAGTTACCAACGGCTGATGGGTCAGGGTCTTTTTGAGACAATAACTCACCGGCAAAGAAGTAACCTAATACAGCGCGACGAGAGCCATCGGCCATTTTCTTAGATACTAAAGGACCTGTACCGTTAAAACCTAACAGGTTGTATCCATATTTATCAAAAAGTTCAGAAGTAGCATACTCTACACCACCCATGTGTTGGGTAGACGGGCCACGGGTAGTGATACTGATTACACCACCGGTTAAGTCGCCGTACATAGCGGGTACACCACCGGTAATAACCTGAATTTGCTCAATACCTGATTGAGGTATGTTTATAGAACCACGAACCTTAACACCATCAATAAAGTAGAAAGTTGCATCATCGCGAGAACCACGCACGTTAATGCCTTTACCCTCATCGGCCTGGGTTACACCTGCAGTAGTAGCTGCCACCGAGTTGATGTTACGGGTTGGCAGGTTTAAAATCTCCTGACGGGTTTTAGTAGTACCTACGTAGTCATCAATCAAAGGTGGTTCATAAATAATCTCAACCACAGGAAGGTCCTGGCTGGTTGGCTTAAGTTGAATGTCAAGCTCGGTAAGCTTGCCACCTGATATAATTACGCCGCTGATTTTTACCGGGCCAAAGCCGATAAACTTGGCAACTACATCGTACTGACCGGGGTTGATGGGCTTAATCTCCACCACACCGTTAATGTCTGTAACGCCGCTTCGTACTTGTGTACCGCCCTGCTCTAGCAAAACGGGAACGAATGGTAAAGTTTCGCCGTTGTCAACGTTCTTTACTACCGCTTTAAGGGTACCGGTACCGCCTTGTCCGAATACGGACACTGCGAACAAAGTAGCCAGAATTGCCAGAAAGTAAACTTTTCTCTCCATAATTCAGTATTGGTAAGGGTTCTAACTCTATTTAATGTTTTAAAAAAGTTCGCTAATATATAAATTAATGTTATGCGCAAACGTACCTGACGTTAATTTTGGGGTTCAGAAATTTTAATTGGCCCAGGCGGGTCGCTTCAAAATTTCGCTCCATATTATCGCTTTTCGTATGTCGTCGCTACCGGCTGTAAGCCATTCGTTAACATTTACGTCTTCGGCGCGCTCCTCAACCACCGCTACAACCGGGGTATCAGACTGTCCGATTTCGGACATCATCTGCGTCTCTAACGACATATTATTTCTAGCTACTTCTTCGTTCTCTTTTTTCTTTAACTCTTCGTAATATTTATCTGCATCAAATTCGTATGCCTGGTCGGCCGATTTTTGTGCATCCTCGTTACCGGTAAATTCTGCCTGAACGGGTTTAACCTCTTCGAGCTTCTTAACTTCGGCAACTTTTTTGTTGGGGTTCAAAAGTTCCTCCAACATTTTTTCAATATCAACAGGCTGTTTGGCAGGTTCAACCGCCTTACGGGTCCTTTTTTGTTGCTCCTCTTTTTCCTTAGCTTTTTTATACCATTGGTATATGCCAATTCCAACCGCAATTACAAAGTATATGAACTCTATTTCCATAGCCTGTTACTTTGATGTTACAAATTTTGACATAAAAAACGGGGGTGGCAAAAACAAAAACTTGCCTTTATCGGAAAAGGTATGCCCAAACGGGGTATCTGAAATGGCTTGAAGCCTTGTTAACATTAGGGTAATATCTGTGAACATGAAACCAAAGCAATCGTAAAAAACGTCCAAAACGGACATAATTTTATCGGATTGGGTTGTAAATATAGGATAAATCATCCCCAACCCAACCCACCCCAAGGGCAGGGGGTAAAAAATATTTTCTAGCTAAGGTTATTTGTACCCGCCCGCTCCACTATCAATACATTATTATATAGTATGGGCGATATTACCCTAACGGTTATACCCGACTGCTCGGCATACAGGGTAGAAAGGTCCTGGGCCTTTTTCTGGTAAGCTTTGCTCTCTACCATTATATTAAATACCAGTTTGCCACCGGGGTTCAATAATTTTAGCAGGGCCAGGTTAAAGCCTTCTTCAAAAAACTTAATAGGCACCTTATCGTCGGCAAAAATATCTACGGCTATAAGGTCGTAGGTAGATTTTGCGGTTTGCACAAACTTATAGGCATCGTCATTAATAATATTCAGGTCGGCAAACCGGCCTATATTAAAATGCTCGTGGGCTATATCTATAACTATAGGGTCCAACTCTACGGCATCAATGGGCGATTTAATTTTCAGCTCCTCCCGTATAATAGATATAACACTACCCCCGCCCAGGCCTAAAAGCAATATTTGTTTGGGTGGGTTGCTGAGGTTCTTTTTAATGCCGGCCTCGGGGAACACTTTTTGAAACAGCTTATGCAGCGTATCGAACGACTGGGTAGCATTTTCTGAGTACAGAATCTTCTTTCCTCTATAGGCCCATACCTCCAGCTTGCCGCTTACCGGGCTTTGGTACGTGGCTACATGTTTGCCTAAAAAGTAACTTATGGGGTCGGGTAACAGGTTTGACACGGTGCTAAGTTCGGGCTAAATTTTATAATGAGGGCTTTTATATAGATATTTGCCCCTTTATGCAGCTATCGGTTGTTATTGTTAACTACAACGTAGAGTACTTTTTAGAACAGTGCCTGCGGTCTGTCTTTACCGCGTTGAAAAACGTGGAGGGCGAGGTATGGGTAGTAGACAACAACTCTGTTGACGGATCGGTGCAGATGGTTAAGGACAAATTCCCCGAAGCTAAGCTGATTGAAAACAAGCAGAACACCGGCTTTTCTTTTGCCAACAACCAGGCCATGCGCCTTAGCAGCGGCAAGTATATATTACTGCTAAACCCCGATACCTTAGTAGAAGAAGACACCTTTGAAAAGGTAGTTGCCTTTATGGATGCCCACCCCGATGCGGGCGGACTTGGCGTAAAGATGATAGACGGGCGCGGGGTATTTTTACCCGAGAGCAAGCGCGGCCTGCCAACCCCTACGGTTGCTTTTTATAAGATATTCGGACTGTCGGCCCTGTTCCCAAAATCGAAAAAATTTGGGCGCTACCATTTGGGCTATTTAGATAAAGATAAAACCCACGAGGTGGATGTACTGTCGGGCGCTTTTATGCTGATGCGAAAAGAAACGCTGGACAAGGTAGGCCTGCTCGACGAAGAATTTTTTATGTACGGAGAGGATATTGACTTATCCTACCGCATACAAAAAGGGGGCTACAAGAATTATTACTTCCCCGAAACACGGATAATACACTACAAGGGCGAGAGCACCAAAAAGGGCTCTGTTAACTATGTGTTTGTGTTTTACAGGGCCATGGTGATTTTTGCCCGCAAGCATTTTTCGCAGCAAAACGCGGCTACGTTTTCGTTCCTAATAAACATGGCTATTTACCTGCGTGCGGGTTTGGCCATAGTCCGCCGCTTTGCCGTAAACGCTGCCCTGCCTTTGTTTGATGCTGCCGTACTTTTTGGTGGCATGTATTTTCTAAAAAACTATTGGGAGCATAACCAGATATATGTTCAGGGAGGGGCCTACCCCACCCTGTTTATGAAGGTGGTTGTACCTTCGTATATACTGTTTTGGCTTGGCGGGGTGTATTATAGCGGAGGCTACGATAAGCCTGTACACATTAGCCGCATAGTGCGTGGCATTGCCGTTGGCACCATACTTATATTGGTAGGTTACGCTTTATTGAATGAAGATTACCGCTTCTCTCGCGCCTTGATTTTACTTGGCGCTGCATGGGCGGTGTTTACTATGGTTATCAGCAGGCTTTTGCTCCATGCCTATAAATACAAAACCTTCGACTTTGACCTGAGCCGCCGCAAGCGCATTGCCATTGTGGCCCTGCCCGAAGAAGGTAACCGCGTACTGGCCCTTACCCGCCAAAGCGGAATACAATCGCAGTTTATAAAGTTGGTATCGCCAACCGATACTATGCCGCAGCATAACGAGTACATAGGCACGCTTAACCAACTGGCCGACATTACCCGCATATATGGTATTAACGAGGTAATATTTTGTGCCAAGGATATTTCGGCGCAAGAAATTATAAGCCACATGAGTGGTGTGCGCAACGAGGTGGAATATAAAATTGCCCCGCCCGAAAGCCTGTTTATCATTGGCAGCAACTCCATCAACACCAATGGCGATTTATACGTTATAGACATTAACTCTATTGCCAAGCCCGGCAATCGTCGCAGCAAAAGGTTATTTGATGTGTTTGCATCGGTGGGTATGCTGGCCCTGTTACCGATAATACTATTTACCAAAGGCCGCAAACTATTGCCACAAATACCGGCAGTACTACTCGGACAAAAAACATGGGTGGGCTATAACACTACCGTAGAAACGGCAGACCTGCCTAAGATTAAACACGCACCGCTAAACCCTGCCGACAGTTACAAGGGCATTAACCTTGACCAAAACACCCTGCGCAACCTGAACACCCTTTACGCCAAAGACTACCGGTGGGTGAATGATTTGAATGTGGTGGTAAAATCAGTATTCAGTAGTCGATAATTAGTAGTCGGTTAATTGTCATCCCGAACTTGATTCGGGATCTTAAGTAAGCACCATACGATTATTTATTTTTTATTGGCACTACATGTAATGATTACCGCCCATTTATTAGCACTTGCCAACCGCCTTGGTGCCTTTTTCGGTTGTTAACATGTAGTAAATAAAACACCAGGTCTTGCACAAATAAAAAGCCGCCTTGTACCATTATACTATTTCCAAAGCCTTGCAGGCGCTGCCCGTTTTTAGCATTGGGTAATTGCCCGTAGTAGTTCATTGCTAAACCGCCCATTACATAAGCTGCATCAAGTCCCGTATTAAATAACAAAGCTTTTTCAAGTTTGGCCTGTCTTTGTATGTTATCATACAGAGAATAGGTTTTGGCATTCTCTTTTTTAAGCCCTATAAACATTACCGATGCAATACCTAAATTAATGCCTCCCCAGGCTGCATTCATTACATTAAACTGGCGTGTTTGTCCGGTGCTGCCTAGTGCCCATGCAGTGCCTCCAAGTAGGTTTACAGCACCCCAACTGCCTAATACAATAGCATGCGAACGGTTAGTTTTTGCGTAGCGTGTAGCATATAAGGTAGTATCGGCCAACTGCGCATTAAGTGTTTGCAAGCTGCATGCAAATAGTATGGTTATAAGGGCAATATTTTTCATACAATTAATTACAGCTATGCGGGCAAATTGTTTAATAGACAAATACAAACTATAAAAACACCGTTAATACATATATCTTTACTTTATGCAGCGCGCAAAAATCATTTCCCGCAACGTAATTGTCCTGTCGTTAGTCAGCTTGTTTAACGATGCCTCCAGCGAGATGCTTATTCCCGTGATGCCGCTGTACCTTAAATCTATCGGGTTTGGCATTGTGCTTATTGGCGTATTAGAAGGCTTTGCCGAAGCCGCTGCGGGGTTAAGTAAGGGTTATTTTGGTAGCTTAAGCGATAACACAGGCCGCAGGTTACCCTTTGTGCAGTTGGGTTATTTGCTAAGCAACATCAGCAAAACAGCCATTGCAGCTTTTACCTTTCCACTATGGGTATTCTTTGCCCGCTTTGGCGATAAGCTGGGCAAGGGCATTCGCACAGGGGCACGCGATGCTATTTTATCTGACGAAGCAACACCCGAAACCAAGGCAACCGTATTCGGTTTTAACAAGGCATTGGATACACTCGGGGCGGTAATAGGGCCATTATCAGCCTTAATTTATTTGCATTATTACCCGGAGAATTACCGCATGCTGTTTTTAATTGCCTTTGCACCGGGGTTGGTTGCTGTAGCTATTACTTTTCTGGTAAAAGAAAAACGCAAACCCGTAGCTAATAATCAGCCTAAAACTAAGTTCTTTGATTTTATAAAATATTGGAAAGACAGTCCGCCCATTTATAAAAAACTGGTAGTAGGCTTGTTGGTATTTACCTTGTTTAATAGTTCAGATATATTCCTACTGCTCAAAATAAAAGAAGCAGGCTATAGCGATAGTGCTGTATTAATTATGTACATTTTTTACAACCTGGTATTTGCACTATTCTCCTACCCTATTGGGCGCATAGCAGATAGAATTGGCAAGAAAACTGTTTTTATAATGGGGCTTGTTATGTTCGTACTGGTATATGCAGGCATGGCCTATGCAAATGCAGAGTGGATGTTTTTTGCCTTGTTTTTTATCTACGGTATTTACGCAGCCTGTACCGATGGTGTTGCCAAAGCATGGATTACCAACATATGCGAGAAAGAAAAAACAGCTACTGCTGTTGGCACGTACACTGCTTTCCAGAGTATTGCAACCCTTATAGCCAGCAGCCTGGCAGGTATTATCTGGTTTAGCCTGGGCGCCCCGGCTACGTTCCTATTAAGTGCGGGAGTTGTGCTATGTGTGGTTGTATATGTAGGGAGGATAAGAGAAGCTTAAAGCCTGCGGCTCAATTTCTCCACCATCACATTTTTCCAGGTTGCAAAGTCGCCGGCTATAATATGCTCACGGGCCTGGCCTACTAACCACAGGTAAAATCCTAAGTTGTGCACACTGGCTATTTGTGGGCCTAATAGCTCTTCCGAGGCAAACAAATGGCGCAGGTAAGCTTTGGTATATTGGGTATCTACATAGGTAATGCCGGCGGGGTCAATAGGGCTAAAGTCCTCTTTCCACTTTTGGTTGTTTATGTTGATGATACCCTCGGTAGTGTAAAGCATGCCATGGCGGGCATTGCGCGTAGGCATCACACAATCAAACATATCAATGCCGTTAGCTATACCTTCTAAAATATTGGCAGGCGTACCAACACCCATAAGGTAGCGTGGTTTGTCTTTAGGAAGTATGGCGCAAACCTGTTCGGTTATCTCGTACATAATCTCGTGCGGTTCGCCAACAGAAAGTCCGCCAATGGCATTGCCGGGGCGGTTTTGCGCGGCTATAAACTCGGCACTCTTGGTACGTAAATCGGCATAGGTGCTGCCCTGCACAATAGGAAACAGGGTTTGGTAGTAGTCATACAATGGCTCGGTACTATCAAAACGCTCTATGCAACGGGTAAGCCAGCGATGGGTCATTTCCATGCTCTTGCGGGCGTATTCATACTCGCAAGGGTATGGCGTACACTCATCAAAAGCCATAATGATATCGGCACCAATGCGACGCTGTATGTCCATTACACCCTCAGGGGTAAACATGTGTTTGCTCCCATCAATATGCGATGCGAACTTAGCACCCTCTTCGGTTAGCTTGCGCTGTGCTACTAACGAGTAAACCTGGTAACCTCCACTGTCTGTTAATATCGGGCGGTTAACACCGATAAACTTATGCAGGCCACCTGCTTTTTCCAACACATCTAAACCGGGGCGCAGGTACAGGTGGTAGGTATTACCCAGTATTATCTGGGCTTTGATGTCGTTCTCAATTTCG
Source organism: Flavobacteriales bacterium (assembly GCA_044378145.1). Lineage (GTDB taxonomy): Bacteria > Bacteroidota > Bacteroidia > CAMBQF01 > CAMBQF01 > CAMBQF01. The sequence goes on from JBIPNX010000007.1 coordinate 15,876, forward strand.
CGGGTGTGCACAGCTTTAACGCTGCCCACGGTACCCACGGGCATAAAAATAGGGGTTTGAATATCGCCATGCGCAGTGGTAATAACCCCTGCACGGGCGTTACTTTTACTATCGGTGGTAACTAAAGAGAATTTCAGGCTCATTTGTTAAAAAGTTGGCAAAGATAACTAATAGTACATGCACTGCATATCCTTACTTTTGCCGACTGTAGGTATGGAACAGTTTTTTGATTTTACATTTTCTCCGTTAATGGTTGTGCTGGGCGCGCTGGGCCTGGTATTTCTTATACAGTTGTACTATTACCTTGGTGTATTTACCAGGCTAACGGGCTACAAGCGTAAGGATACCCCCGCAAACCAAAAGCCTGTATCTATCATTATCTGCGCCCGTAACGAGGAGGATAACCTGATGAAGCACCTGCCGCTCATCTTAAACCAAAACTACCCTAAGTTTGAGGTTATTGTGGTTAACGACTGCTCGTGGGACGAAAGCTACGAACGTATGCTCCGCATGCAGCCCGATTATCCGCACCTGGAGATACGCAACATTGCCATTAACGACCATTACGAACACGGAAAGAAATTCGCCCTGTCTATTGGTATTAAGGCTGCTAAGTATGAGCAGTTATTATTGACTGATGCCGATTGCCGCCCTGCATCTGCTGAATGGCTTAGCCTTATGCAGCGCAACTTTACCGATAAAAAAGAGATTATCTTAGGCTTTAGCCCATACGAGCGCGGAAAAGGCTTTTTGAATAAAGTTATTCGTTACGACACCCTGCTTATTGGCATACACTACCTTACACAAGCCCTGCGTGGAAAAACCTATATGGGTGTGGGCCGTAATCTTAGCTACGAGAAAGAATTGTTTTTCAACGTAAAAGGTTTTGCATCGCACATGCATGTTATGAGCGGCGACGATGACCTGTTTATTCAGGAAGTTGCTACCAAAACAAACGTAGCGATTGAGATAGACCATAACGCGCATACCCTGTCGGCACCCAAGAAAACCTGGGGCGACTGGTTTACCCAAAAGCGCCGCCACATAAGCACTGCACCGTTTTATCCGGCTTCTACACGGTCGTTTTTAACCATGTACTTTGTATCTACCGCATTGTTTTACTTGTTGTTAACAACCCTTGCGGTATTTTTATATAATTGGCCCATTCTTATTGCCGTATTTTTAGTACGTTTGGTAATAATGATGGTTGTACTGGGCAATTGCGCTAAAAAACTGAACGAAAAACCGCTGGTAGCGTTAATACCGTTCCTTGATTTGGCAATGCTTTTTGTGTATCCATCTATTTCGGTATCAAAATTGCTTGTGAGAAAGAACAAATGGAGCTAGGTTCAAATTTATCGGCCAAGGCCGTATACGATTATAATTTGGTGCGCCGCGCAGTTGAGCAGGGCGACCAAAAGGCCTATGCTGAACTTATGGGCCGCTACCGCGACTCGGTGTACTTTATGTTGCTTAAAATGGTTAACAATAAAGATGATGCCGACGATTTAACAATTGAAGCCTTTGGCAAAGCTTTTAAGCGCCTTGAGCAATACACCCCTACTTACGCCTTTAGTACCTGGCTGTTTAAAATAGCCACCAATAACTGTATCGATTTTATCCGCCGTAAAAAGGCTAATACCTTTTCTATTGATAACCCATACAGCAGTGGCGATGGGGACGAAATGACAATGGAACTACGGTCGCACGGGCCCGACCCTGAGGAGCAAATGATTAAGCTCCAAAAGGAAAAGCTGATGCGCAACGTAGTAGACAAGCTAAAGCCACGCTACCGCCAGTTGGTAGAAATGCGTTATTTCCAGGAACTGTCGTACGAAGAAATTGCCGAGCAGCTAGACCTGCCATTGGGTACCGTTAAAGCCCAGTTATTCCGTGCCCGCGAATTCCTGTTACAAATTGTAAAGAAAAGCGAAGGAAGTATTTAGGTTCTGTGTCTGGGAGCAGCTACAGATGTTTGAAATATCTATAATTATTTCCCTGCGCTTTTAAAGCCTTGAATTACAAAACCATTTGCGTATCTATTAAAATTGAATTGCTAATAATGCTATAACCAAAAACATTAAGAGTATTTTAATATTTTAGCATTGCTTATGAAAAAACTATACGCAATTACCATTGCCTTGTTTTTAATGTCTACCGCTTTGTACGGGCAGTTTAACCTACAACTTGGATACGGCATAGCCTATGGCAACCCTTCAGACCTTAACCGGTTGATTTATGTTTATAATAACGTACAGGGCGATAACCTTACCAAAAAAATGCCTAAAGTGCATTTTTTACACGGCTATACCATAGGGGTATCAATAGGAAGCGACTTTAAATTTGAAATCCACAGAACATCGCGCAGGGGAAATGTAATGGCAGAAGCAACCGTTAATGGGGTAGATTACATCAGGCAATTACAAATTATTAGCAATACTTTAAATTTTGGTGCCAGCTTTGCCCCAAGCCCCAAATGGGATTTTGGTGCATCGCTTGATATTGGAAACTTTAAAGGCTTTGGCCGAACAGGTCCCGCAGCTGATAAACTAAAATACGAGAGGCTTTTTGTACTTGATAACAGCCT
>JBIPNX010000190.1:0-5066 GCA_044378145.1 Flavobacteriales bacterium
TTTAACGCGTGTTTAGCTACCCTGTCGGCATTGGCCATTAAGGTGAATGATATGCCCTTTGCCGGCACATATTTAAGCGAAGAGCCATCGGCAACCCAAACGTTTTTCGTCTGGTGCAACCTGCCGTTTTCGGCGGTTGTATAAATTTCTTCTTTGGCTGAGAAAGGCAATGTGCCCGCATAGTGTATGCTGCTGCCGTGGCCGGGATATACTTTTTGTATAGGCAGGCAACCCAACGCCATAAAGGTTTTGAAGAATTTACTTTCGGTAGCTGTTACCTCTTTTTCTTCCGCATCGGTAAGTGCGTATTCAGCATGTAAAATATCTCCTGTGGGTGAGTTGCTATCAGGTAATAACTCTACGTATTTACCATCGCCACCAAACTCAGGATGGTGAATGCCTGCTATAACCATAGCGGGAGTTAAATATTGCATTACCTCGCGCCCTGCGGCAAAGTTTACCGGCGCTTCTTTAATCAGCCTATACAACAACAGCGAGCGGTAGGTAAACATAGATGCCATGGCTACATCGCTGTTATCGCCCTTTTTATCAAAGAACATACACAACTGCGACATGCTGCTTTTGTGGCTTTGCGTAACCTTGCCCAGCATGCTGTAATTTATCATGGGTACATACACGTATGGGTTAGATATTAGCGGCAGCTTTTTAGCTACGTTAAAAGATCGTAAAGCAATGCGTGCGGTACTTAAAACACCACTGCATAATACCAGCTTACGGCACCAGAATATTTTCTCTTCGTTACTCTCAATGTGGCGACAAATAACCTTTACTAAATCACCCACTTCTTCAAACTTTACAACCAGCATTTTTTCTTCCAACCTAAAGTTGGGCGAGGCTTTCAGCTTTTCTATCGTCATCCATGCACGGTAAACTGATTGGTCGTTATCGTGCCAAAAATCCATGTCGTTATAGGTAAAGGCCTTGCGATTGTCTTTATCCTGCGTTAGCATTGCAAGGGTAGAAATACCCGTGTAAAAACCACGGCTGTTCAGCTTGCCTTTTTTTGCATTGTATTTTTTTAAGATACGCTGCATGCTTTCTTCTACCTCAATTCCGGGTTGAATGTTATCCAAGCCTTCGGTAGTAAACTTTTCTATATCGTCCTTTCCTCCGGATATGCCAATACGGTCGGCAACGGTTTGATAGCTTTGGTTAAACAGGCTTTTGCTTATGCCTGCTTTTTCAAATTCAGCACCGGAAAACACATAGCAACCGGCACCCCATCCACCACCTAATCCGCCTAATGCAAGGCTCTCTATGGGAAAGAATGTTTTGCTGATAATAGGCAGCCAATGTTCTATGCCCTTGGCCATGTATTTGCGGCCGGGTGTCAGCTGTGCACCGGTTTTAATTGCGCCCCAGGGTATGCCTTCGTAGTCTTTACCCAGCAGTAGTTCCTGCTGGTTGGGGTTGTTTTGGCGGATGGTTAAAAAATTATCGCTTGGGAATTTATTTCCGGTTTCGTTTTTGTAGGCAACATCCAGCATAAGCACCTGCGCGCCGCCCTCTACCAAGGTTTGGGCAGCCATTGCGCCGGTAAGGCCCGAGCCCACCACAATAAACTCTGCAGGGTTTTGCTCGCTATTCAACTTTTGCCGATTTAATGATTAATATACCCAACAAGGCCGTAAAAAACGCCCACGATGTTATAATGCCAATGTAGAAAAAGTGAAGCCAGTTGCGCTTTTGGGGCAAAAAATTTTCGGTGTAATCTCTAGATGCTTCCAGTAAACACAACATTACAAATATGCGCTTGCGGAGTACAGAATCCCTATTGATAAAGAGTAATCCACCATCAACTGCACGCAGGGTAAACCGGGAGCGTAACATATCGCGGTACAGCTTTTCCTGGTTGGGGGTAAAGGTTATATCCAGCTTGGTAACGGCATCGGCAAAAGCCTCTTTTATATCAGGTGTACATTGTTTTCCCACCAGGTACATGCTAAGTTTATCGGGCTCGTTATCAAAAAATACTGTCATCCCCACAATGCTATTCTTCAGTTTTTTCGGTACCTATATTTTTTACCTTGTTTTCTAAAATTGCTTGCCTTAACAATGCTATTTCCTGGGTCAGGTTTTTAGTTTGCTCCTGCTGTTTAGAAAGCTTTACAGACAAATGCAACAAGTAAATCATAACAATAAATATAACCCCGGCAAATAACAGGTTGGGGGCAAAGGCTACGCCTAAAAGCACAGCTACGGTATCCAACAAATCACTACGGAACGATAGCAGGGCAAGTAAAAAGGTGCTTACAAACCAAATAATGGCATACTCCTCTTTTAAGCGGCGTTTAAGTATTAAACGACTTACGTAAGCTAAAAACCCAATGGCTGTTAGCGTTACCATCACCTTTATTTTTACGGGTAGTATTATCTCCAGTAGCATAATTCAGTTATTTTTTTCGTACGCTAACAAAATAAGCAAATACAACAGCCAATGTAACTTTTACCATATAAAAAATACTGCCTGCGGTGCCAATTGATGATACCCCTCCCTGCCTTTCAAGCATTACTACGGGCACCTCGCCAACGGTACATTTGTTGCGGGCATACATTACTACAGCTTCAGGCTCGGGGTAATCATGCGGATAATAATCGTTTACAATGGCCATAGCCTTGCGGTTAAGCATACGATAACCCGATGTGGCATCGGTAACCTTTACGCCACACATTATGCGTATTAGGTACTTAAAATATTTTATTCCGGTGCGCCTTGCAAATGATGATTGAAAGCCCTCGTTGGTCAAAAAGCGGGAACCTATCACTACATCCCAGTTATTGTCAATATGAGCCTGCACCAGCTTGGGTATTTCACTGGCAGGGTGTTGCCCATCGCCATCTAACTGAAATGCAATATCAAAATTATTACGGTAGGCATACTTTATACCTGTTTGCACAGCACCGCCAATACCAAGGTTTACTGGCAGGTTTAATGCAACACAGTTTAAGCCTGCAATAATGGCAGCTGTGCTGTCTAACGAGCAATCGTTTACAACCACAGCTGTAATGTCTAAATTATTGGCAGCTGCCATAGCGTTTAGGCCATTTACTACGTTGGCTATATTGGCTTCCTCGTTAAAGGCAGGTATAACTACTGCTATCTTCACTTTACGGCATTAAAATTCGTACAAATATATTTTAAATAGCTTTTTGGCAGACTTTTAGCTGTATATATTATCAACAGGTAAAAATTAAGACTAAAACAGGCAATATTATTTTGATGTTAAGCGATTTTTTTCTATATCTTTACATTCCGTAAGAGGAAACGAGTAACTAACTCATTATCAAGAGATTATACGATATATGTTAATTGAACAAGAAGTAGAGGTGCCTTTAGCCTCGCATTTGCAGCAGTATTTTGGATTCAATAAGTTCAAAGGGCAACAAGAGGAAGTAATAAACAACATTTTAGCAGGTAACGATACTTTTGTTATTATGCCTACGGGCGGTGGCAAAAGCCTTTGTTATCAATTACCGGCCCTTATAAGCGAGGGTACGGCCATAATAGTATCGCCACTAATTGCTTTAATGAAAAACCAGGTTGATGCCATCCGTAACTATGGCAGCGACGATGGTGTTGCGCATTTCCTTAATTCATCGCTTACCAAAAAAGAAATAGAAAAGGTTAAGGCCGATATTACTGCAGGGCATACCAAAATGCTTTACGTAGCGCCTGAATCGCTTACTAAAGAGGAAAACGTAACGTTTTTCCGAGAGATTAAGATTTCATTCTTTGCTATTGATGAGGCTCACTGTATTTCAGAGTGGGGACATGATTTCCGCCCTGAGTACCGCCGCCTGCGTTCTATTATAGAGGCTATCGGAACGGTGCCTATTATGGCCCTTACCGCTACTGCCACCCCAAAGGTGCAGCAGGATATTTTGAAAAACCTGGGCATGCAAAAGGCCAAGGTGTATAAATCATCGTTTAACCGCAGCAACCTTTACTACGAGGTAAGGCCAAAAGTAAACGCTGACAAAGAAATAGTTAAGTATATTAAACAAAACCCGAACAAAAGCGGTATTATCTATTGTTTAAGCCGTAAGAAGGTTGAAGAACTTGCCGCGTTGCTACAAGCCAACGGTATCAAGGCCCTGCCATACCACGCAGGCTTAGATGCCAAAACAAGGCCTGAGACGCAGGATAAGTTCCTGATGGAGGATATACAGGTTATTGTTGCCACTATTGCTTTTGGTATGGGTATTGACAAACCCGATGTTCGTTTTGTAATTCACCACGAGATACCAAAAAGCCTTGAAGGCTACTACCAGGAGACCGGTAGGGCAGGCCGGGATGGTGGAGAAGGCAACTGTATTACCTTTTACAGCTACGATGATATACAAAAATTAGAAAAATTTTTAAAGGGCAAACCCGTTGCTGAGCAAGAGATTGGGATGCAATTGATAAGTGAAACTGTTGCCTATGCCGAAAGTTCTAATTGCAGACGTAAGATAGTTTTGCATTACTTTGGCGAAGAATTTGATGAACAGGGCTGTAATGGTATGTGTGATAACTGCCGTAACCCCAAAACACCTTTTGAGGGCGAAGACGCAATTTGTGATGTTATTGAAGCCGTTTTAGCCGTTAAAGAGAAATTTAAAGACAGGCACGTGGCCAATGTATTGGTTGGTAACACCAATACCGCTATTAAGCAATACAAGCACCACGAGCTGGAAATTTTTGGCAAAGGCATGGAAGAAGGGGAGCGCCACTGGATGGCAGTTGCCCGCCAGGCTGCTGTTTTAGGCTTCCTGTCTAAGGAAATTGAGAACTACGGAATATTAAAAGTAACAGAAAAAGGTAAACAATACTTGGAAAAACCTTATTCAATTATGTTGACAAAGGACCAGAATTTTGACGAGACAGATAAAGATGAGGAAGGTGCAGAAGCTGCAGGCGGCCAAGCTGGCGGCGGTGCTTCTGACGATGCCCTTTTTACACTGTTAAAAGACTTACGCAAAAAGATTGCTAAGCAAAACAACGTGCCACCCTATGTGGTGTTTCAAGACCCGTCGTTAGAGGATATGACTATCCAATACCCTGT
>JBIPNX010000008.1:0-18445 GCA_044378145.1 Flavobacteriales bacterium
AAACACGTAAAGCTTACGCTCATCGTTCAGGCGGGCATGGAAACGGTCGGGATTATACAGTATCTGCTTGCCGTTCTCGTCCTTCTCGTCGCGGGTGTTTTTTATGTGGAAAAAGCTCAACTTCAATGCTTTACCCTTATTATCAACTATGCTCATCCTTGCAAACGGTATCTGGCTTAGGATAGAATCTACCTTAGCAGGCTTCAGGTTGCGGGCCTCGTCTTCAAACACAAGATTACCATAGGTGCCTAAATAGCGCTGGGCCATAATGCGGTCAACATTAGGCAGTGCCTTGCCGCTTAAATCTTTAATCTCAACTACAGTGTTGCCTTTGTTAACCAGCTCAAAGCTTTCGGCGGGAAACTCAGCATACTCCATGCGTATGGTCTTAATATCATCGGGCTTGTAGCGGAACAGGGCAGGGTCGCGCCAGGCAGCTTCAATTGTCGGGTAGCGGGGCGTAAGGTAGCCGTCAAAACCGGGAATCTCTGTAATAAACGGCTCGGGGCTGCCTTCCTGCATCATATAAGTGCCATCTTGCGTAGGCGTTTCTGATCCTACATAATATACCTTAATAGGGTCATCGTCTTCCTTGGTGTAAATCTCCACCTTAATACCGCTAACCGATAGCGACTTGATTACATTCTCTCGCGAGTTTTTAGGCACACGGCTTTTGGTACGGACCAACTTAATCGTTTTAAGCAGGATGCGTACAACGTCTTTACGGGCGGTGTACTTATCGTTTACCACCCACACAGCAGGACTGGTGCGAACAGCAGTAACCCTGTTGCCGCTTTTATCTGCCAGAAACACTTTGGTAATGGCAGAAGTATCTTCAACGGCAAAGTTGCGCCAGTCCTCATCGGTCATGGCTTTGCCCTGGTTTTTAATGTATAAAAAAACGGCTGCTGCCGCCAGTAATGTTATAATCAATCCAATCAGAACAGGTTTCTTCATAATGCAAAGGTATGCAATAGCTGCTATAGGCTAAAAAACAGTTTTGGGGTATTGTCGGAATAGTTCATTTGGCTCTCCCCCTGCCAAGGGGGAGTGGTCGTGCCGAAAGGCAAGACCGAGGGGGTGTATTCCTAAAACCCGCAGGGCTGTAATAAAAATTTACAAAATTTAACGCATTTACTGAGCCGTACCCCCACTCCCTTGCTGCGCTCGGGTGTCTCCCCCTACAAGTAGGGGGAGATGTCGAACAACGTGAGACAGTGGGGGTACGGAAACCCACAGGGCTGTAAATATTTTTAACAAAATGAACCTTATTTTCAGGTGCAGATACACGCACCGACTTAAAGTAAAACTTTAACTTTTGAAAGATCTCCCTTTTAAAAGGGAGTGGATTCCGACGCAAGTCGGAAGACGAGGGATTTCTTTTAGGCATAATTATAGGTTAGCAGGTATAAGCAGTGGCTGAAAAGCTTTCTGTTGTAGTAAAATTTAACTATTTCGCGAAGCAGATTTTTCGTTTTTCATTTTTAGTTTTTCGTTCTTTACAAAGATACAACCCCAGCTACCCCTTTGTCAAGAATTAACATCGCAATTAAAGGAATTGAGGTTTATTACTCCTACATTAGCATAACATAAAAACAAAAGGAAGTTTTCAAGCATAATCCTTTCTATATATGCACGTAAGGCGAAAATTTATGACAACAGACAACAACAAACCGGCAGTAACAATTGACAATTATTTAGACACTCATTATATACACCGCAGCAATTGGTTGCGGGCGGCAGTACTTGGAGCAAACGATGGAATAATTTCTATTTCGAGCCTTGCCATAGGGGTTGCGGCAGCAAGTACAACCAGAGAGCCTATAGTTTTAGCAACAGTAGCCGGACTAGTAGCAGGGGCACTTTCAATGGCTGCAGGCGAATATGTTTCTGTAAGCTCGCAAACCGATACCGAAAAAGCAGATATTGCCCGCGAGATTAAAGAACTGGCAGATATGCCTGAAGCTGAACTGAAGATTTTGGCGCAGATATACGAAAAGCGGGGGCTGAAAAAAGAAACGGCCATGCAGGTAGCCATAGAGCTTACAGAAAAAGACGCTTTGGGAACGCACATGCGCGAAGAACTAGGCATTAACGAAATTAGCCAGGCTAAACCTATACAAGCCGCCCTCGCATCAGGAGCTTCATTTACCGTTGGGGGCCTGTTGCCTCTTTTTGTAATACTTTTTGCCCCGGTAAAAGGCATGGAGTATTGGCTATATGGCTGTACAATTATCTTCTTAATTATACTTGGCGCAACGGCTGCAAAAACAGGCGGCTCCAGCATACCAAAAGCCATTGCCCGCATTACCATTTGGGGCACAATAGCTATGGCACTTTCGGCACTGGTTGGCTATCTTTTTGGGGTGAATGTTTAATTGAATTTTGCCTAGCTTATCTCTCCTCACTTAGCGGTCTAATATGCTTTAACCACAAATATGTAAACAGAGGAAGGGAATTGTCTGGAAGAAACTTTAAATAGCCTTATACAAATTATAGTCTATAAAATTGAAAAGGTAAAAAAGCAACCGCTACTTTACTATGCTTAATAAAAAGGTATGTATTGGCGTTAAGTGTTGGTTGTTTTTGCCCGATGTTAATTTTACAGGTACCCTAATGGCGTAATTGTTTGCCATTGTAATTAAAAACTGAACTGTTGAATTTGCTGAAAAACGGTTTGATTGTTTGTTGGAATGCCGTTTAAGTTCATTATTCAAGTAATTAACCGCTAAACCATGGTTAGACAATTTAACGCAGGTTGCAATTTCTAGCAATCGCGCCCATGTTGTAATATAAGCATTTTTAGAATGAGATATTTCAATTAAAGCACTTTTACATTGAGCATATTTTCCCTCGGTAAAAAACCTAAAAGCCACTAAAAATTGATAAAACCAATCAATATGCTCCTCCTTAAAATATAGTTTATAATCGTCAGGTGTTGATGCGGGTATACCGGCTTTGTGATTTAAAAGCAAGCGCATTAAAAAAAGGAAAAATAAGTTTCTTTTATCCTCAATTTTCAAACCTTTGTCAATCAAAATTATCTCATTAATAACCGCATACAAATCAACCACGGGAAAGCCAAAATGAAACCCGTGTAAAAAATTAATAATTAATATTTTACGCTTTACCAATACGGATGAAGTGGCATTTGAATCTTCAACTAATTTCATTGCCTCCCGGGTATACTTTTTAAATTTTGATTTATCCTCAAAATTAATTTGCGCTAAACATCCCAATAAAATTGCCTTTACTTCATTATTAGCGGCTTTATCAGCCATTTTTATTATTTCAGCCTTGTTCAGAAAATTATCTCCCAGATCAATAACAGAGTCGGGGTTGTTTAAATACAACGACGCTACTTTATCTGTAATAACGGCCGTTTTATACATTAAATAATTATCAACCTCCTGCTTCTGCTCAATTAAAATAGCTTTCCATTCTTGTATGTCTTTATCTGTTTGAGAGCTTAGCTTTAAAGCAGATTTATTTCTCAAATAATAATCATTCAACCAATAGTCATCACCACCTTTTAACGTTTCTTTTAAATCATCTAAAAAGCCCTCAAAAACACTTTTGGGTTCAATATCTTTATAGGCGTTACATAAAATATAACTTCTAAGCCTTTTATCACTTTCAACAAACCGGTTAATTTTTAACTGCTCAATCTCTTTACTACAAAAACTTGTAAACCTTCGCAAAGCGTCATTTTTCGCCTTGGTTGACAATTCATCAGCCTGTAAAGCCCGCTCAATCTCAACCAAATTGGCACTAAAATCATCGATTTTTTGGCCTTTCGTACCCAATAATCTTATAAACAAAACGTATCGCTTATCATTAGTCCATTTTGCTTTGTTAAATAAAAGCCTCCTTTCTGCTGTGCTAAGTTCATTCAGCAAATAAAACAACTTCTTACCTATCATAAAACTGTTTTTGTCCTATTCTAATTTACTATATTATTTTAATATACACACTAGTATTATATAAGTTTAAAAATCATATACTACTGATTATCTTTATTTTACAAACTAAACTATAGTTTAAGAAGATTGTTAAACAAAAATCGCAGTGAAATTAATGCACATTAAACAGTCTGTAATAAATATACAATACACTAATATACAACTGTTTAATATTTAAAACGAAATAAAAAAACACAATTATGAATAGGACAATATCATTAAAATAGATTAAAAACAAACCTTACTAACAGCTAAATTTGAACTTATTACAAGTTTGCATACAAAGTACTGGCTTACTATATATATTACTATGGAAAATGATTTTTGTTGTAGAAGTTTAAAATTCAAATGCATAACCCTATTCCTACTAGCAATTCTAACATTATGCAGTAAAAATTTACACGCTCAGGTTTTAATAAATGAAGTAAACGTTAAACCCGGTACCAACGCAACAAGTGCTCAATTTCAATCGCTAAAAGATTGTACCAACCCAACCTACGGCAACGAGTATATTGAACTTTATAATGCAGACCCATGCAACGCTGTAGACATTAGTTGCTATTTAATTGCTACTCCATATTCAGGTATTACAGCAAATTCTCAAGGTTCTTTCAGGTTCCCTGCCGGCACATCAATTCCGCCATTAGGTTTTATATCTATAGGAGGTGCAAATTCGGGTGCAACATTTTTATTGCCTGCATATTGCACCGGACCCAACAGTGGCAATTTAGTTACAGGAGGCAGCCGCTGGTTTTTAGATAATTTTGACCAATATGTTGCATTGTATAGCGCCAATGGCACTCCACTAGATGTTGTTTACTGGACAACAAGTGCAGGGCAGGCATCGCGCTGGAATAATGTAAACTACGACGGTTTATACTTGGCTCCCACAACTATTGCAAACCCAACAAGCTGCCAATCGTTAAGTACACTTGCCGGCCCTCAAACATTTCCAAACACTATTGTAAATTATGCTGGCGCGGCACCTTCTTTGGCCACTGTTATACATCGTGTTCAAGATGGCAGCAGTACTTGGGCTACAAATGCCTCACCTACACTAAACAGCTGCAATGGAACGTGTGTAACACCCAGTACTTTTACTATTACAGCAACTACAATAGCGCCAACTTGCTCATCAAATAACGGATCTATTACTATAAATGTAAACCCGGCAGGCAGCTATACCTATGCCTGGAGCAACAATGTCTCAACATTAGCTACTGCTAACGGATTAGGAGCCGGTAACTACACCGTAACAGTTAGTGCAGGGGGTTGCCAAAAAGACACAACTATTACCTTAACTAGCCCAAACGGACCAACTAATATTACCGTTTCACCAACCAACCCAACTTGTAACCAATCAAACGGATCTGTTTTGCTAAGTAACGTTATAGGCGGTACAGGGCCATATACATATAATTTTAACTCGCTTGGTTATTCCAGCACCGATGTTTATAGCAATTTGCTAGCAGGGACATATACCTTGTTGGTTCAAGATGCTGCCGGATGCATATATTCAGCTCCCGACATTATTTTAAACAATAGCAATGGCCCAACAGCAGTTAGTGTAACACCAGTTGATGCCAGCTGTGGCTTAGCAAATGGCAGTGTAACTATTGGGGAGGTTACTGGCGGCGTTGGTCCTTACCAATACAATTTTAACAATTTAGGTTTTAGCAATACCTCGCAGTTTCAATCGCTGGCCGGAGGCTCCTACCCGCTGGTTATCAGCGATTCGCAAGGTTGTACCTACACAGCACCCAATGTTGTTATTGCCAGCTCACTAGCTATAACAAACATTGCAGTAAACGTTACCAACCCGGGGTGCGGCCAGCCTAACGGTATTGTTACATTAGGTAATGTTACCGGAGGTGTCGGGCCTTATACCTATAATTTTAACAATGCAGGATTTAGCAATACTTCTGTATTTAATAATCTAAACGGTGGTAGCTATTCATTAATTGTTCAAGATGCACAGGGGTGCACATTTTCTGCCCCTAACATTATTTTGAACAGCCTGAATGGCCCAACAGGAATAGTACTTTCTGCTACAAATTCAACATGCGGGTTAGCAAATGGTGCTATAACAGTAACCAGTGTTATTGGTGGCACATTACCTTATCAATATGCAATTAATGGTAACAACTTCTCGCCCAACGATTCATTTACAAATATTAGCGCAAATAATTACACTATTACCGTTCAGGACAATGCCGGCTGTACTTTTTCAGATACAATTTCGGTACTAACAACACCGGCCATAACAGGTGCTAATATTGTAACTACGCCAGCCAACTGCGCCCGTACAAGTGGCTCGATTAATATTAATGGTGTTATTGGTGGCACAGCAACATATCTGTATAATTTTAATAACGGAGGACTTACAGCAAATACTCTTTACGATAATCTTGCCCCCGGTACTTACACTATTCTAATTCAAGATATTAATGGATGTCAACTTTCAGTACAAGAAACCATTACGGTTGATAATTCAAGCGGTCCTAATAATATAAACTATACGTTTACATCGCCGGGATGCGAAGACCCTGATGGAAAAATTAATATAACAAATATTAATGGAGGCACAGCCCCCTATTTATATAGCTTTAACAATGGCCCATTTTTATCAGATACAGAATTTAATGGCTTAACTGCCGGCAGCTATACTATTACTGTGCAAGATGCTAATGGTTGTGAATTTTCAGTAAATGCTGTACTGCCGCCAAAAACTGGCGAAAATGCTTATTACACACCCAATACCTTTACTCCAAATGGCGATAATACAAATGAAACCTGGACAATAAAAGGTAACTGTATTATTGATATTGACTGCATAATTTTTAACAGGTGGGGAGAGAAAATAGCTACTATAAATTCACCTACTGAATTTTGGGATGGGTATTACAAAAACCAAAAAGTTACGGAGGGTATTTATTGCTATAAAGCAAAAATCACTTTCCAATCGGGTAGTGAAAAAATAATTTTCGGCCATATAAATTTAATTAATTAGCCATCTTAGCTATAGTTGGTGTTAAACGTAATACCAGCCAACTATAAACTTTCAGATTATTCCGCTACAGCTCCGCCTTTGTACAGTTGTTTTTTATAGCGTAGCGATGGCGATGGAATGAATTTACCTAAGCCGAGTTTATCCCACTTAGCATTTACAGCAGCTATGGTAGCATCATCAGCACAGATAATGTTAGGCCACTCACGGTCGAAGTTATCAAGCTCTTTGGTTTTGCGGGTACCGTCTAACCCTATGTGCGAAATGCCATTGCCATTATCATTTACAATGTAGGTATCACGACGGGCATCGGTGTTATTGGCATAACGCCATATTACAGTGGCCAGGTCGTCAACATCAACATTAGGCTCTACATAAATTATGGCCTTTACCAGGGCAAAATCTTCCAATGCAAACAGCTTTTCATTCAACTCACGCACGTGGTTTTTACGGTTCTTTTCAACCTCTACCACTACGAATGAAATTCCTTCTTTAAGTAATGATGCATTTATGCCCAACACCTCGGGGAACAAGGCTTTTACCTTGGCCGTATCAATAGTTACTTTCTTTAGTTTTTCAATATATGCAGGGTCGGTAGCTACGCGTTGTTCTTCTTCAACTTTAGTAGTTAAGTCGATACACATTTTACCGCCAAAGGCAAACTTAGAACACGAGTGGTCCAGCACATCCATCGGCCCCTGGCTGGTATAAATATCATGCTCAGGGTCTACATTCGCACTGAACAATTGCGCCAGTTGTTTATAGTCGGTAAGGTTGGCATGCTCATCGGCCACCACCAGAATTTTATTAAACATCATTTGCCCTGCGCCCCACATGGCGTTCATTACCTTTTGCCCGTGGCCTGCAAACTCTTTCCTAATCTTGATAATAGTCAGGTTATGAAAAACCCCCTCAATAGGCATTTCCATGTCTATCATTTCGGGCATCATGGTCATCTTTATTGGGGCGATGAAAATGCGCTCTGTAGCCTTACCTATATAGGCATCTTCCTGCGGAGGAATACCCACAATAGTTGCAGGGTACACAGCATCTTTACGATGCGTTATAGCGGTGATATGAAACCTAGGGTACCAGTCGGCTAATGAGTAATAACCGGTATGGTCGCCAAAGGGGCCTTCCCAAATCATTTCATCTTCAGGGTCAACATAACCCTCAATAATAAAATCGGCATCATCAGGCACGTACATATCCTGCGTAATGCATTTAACCAGTTTTACTTTCTCTTTGCGGATAAAACCCGCAAGCATGTACTCATCAATATTGGGCGGAAGTGGTGCGGTAGCAGCATAGGTTATGGCAGGGTCGCCACCTAAAGCAACAGCCACAGGCATGCGTTTGCCCAGTTTTTTATACTCGTTGAAATGCCCTGCAGATACTTTGTGTTTATGCCAGTGCATACCCGTAAGCGTAGGACCAAATACCTGCATGCGGTACAAGCCCACGTTGCGTATGCCTGTATTGGGTTCAACTGTATTAATAATAGGTAGCGTTACAAACGGTCCACCGTCAGACGGCCAGCAGGTAAGTACCGGCAGCTTGGTAATATCAGGGTTGGTCATTACAACCTCCTGGCACTCTCCCCTACCCGACACGGTCTTCGGCATCCACGAGGCAATCTCACCCAGCATGGGCAACATCTTCAGTTTATCTAAAATACTCTCTTTGGGCGATGCCAGCTTCTTAAACAGGCCTTCTATCTGGTTGCCTATATCATCTAAGTGATTAACACCTAACGCAAGGCACATACGCTTATACGAGCCCATGCTGTTTATAAGGACAGGAAATCCTGTGCCGGTATTCTCAAACAACAAGGCTTTGCCGCCGCCGGGCTCTTTGCTCATGCGGTCTGTTATTTCAGAAATTTCAAGCTTGGGGTCTACAAACTCTTTTATGCGGATAAGCTCGCCTTCGGCCTCTAGCTTTTGAATGAATTCTTTCAGATTACGGTACGCCACGGTGTTGGTATTTGTGGCAAAGATAACAGCTAAAAGCCGCGTTTGTTTATCAATAGTTAAACTATCAACTTCGAACTGCCAACCACCAACTTATTTAGCAATTATAAACGTTTGTGCAGAGTATTTACCATCAGCCGTAATGCGTGCCTGGTATAAGCCATTGCCAAGGTTAGAGAAGTCTTCTTCTACCTGTTGCGCGCCGTTATATGTTTTATTGAATACCTCTTGCCCTACTGCGTTGTACACAATAAGCGACAGGTTTTTAGCCTTGTTCGCTAAGCTAAAAGTAATAGTTCCTGTTGAAGGATTAGGGAATAGCTTAATACCTTTTAAGCCTGCCTTATCTTCTTCGGTATTTAATACAACACCTGGGTTGGTGCAATCAGATAGGTTATTATTTAAACGCATTAATATAGCCGAACTTATGCCCGGCGCATGCAGTTCTGATGTACCAATGGAGCACCAGCCACCTGGCACTTTAATTACATCGTTTATGTATTCTTTTCTGCCGTTGAAATTAAAGAAAGGGCAATAGTTAGGCAGCCATGCCCCCGGTTGCGATGTGCCTATCCACAGAAAAGCAGTAAGCGGCGTACCGCTTTGGGCATTGGTAGAATAACCTGCTACTGCATACTCTGATGGATTATTAGCAGGGAAAATTGCGTTTAACGATGCCCCGTCGAAATTCGCATTCCATAAGTAATCAGTAACGCTATCTGCACGTAAAACAAAAATATCTTGGCGCTGATTTGGGCCAATACTTTTGGTATATCCACCGGCTAATAGCCCGTTGCCTGCTGCGGGATTAATATCATTCAGTTCATCGTCTTCGCCCCCGCCGTTTATCAGACTGTCTAGTTTTACGCCGTTAGTATCGGCAACAATAATGTATGCATCTCTTTTCCCTCCTCCATAGCTATCAGTAAAACCTGCCAGTGCAATGGTATTGTTAAATGCAGGGCAAAGCGATGAAAAGCTTTCTTCGCCGGGGCCGCCATATGTTTTAATAAATTGCTGGTTGCCATTGCCATCAAGTTTAAGCAGCATACCGCTGCCGCTATTGGTATAGCTAAATGTTTGTCCTGACACATAAATGCTGCCTGTAGGGCTTACGTAGGCTTCGTTACCAAAATCCCAATCAAGGCCGCCATAGGTGCGGGTCCATAGGGTATCTCCGCTGCCGTTTATCTTAAGCAATAAAACATCGTACCCGCCATTACCGCTGGTATTGGTATAGCCGCAAACTATGTAGTTGTTATCGGGCGTAGCAACAATGTGGTTGGCTACGTCAATATTATTTCCACCGTAAAATTTTGTCCAAAGATGAACACCGTTAGAGTCGGTTTTAAAAATGTACACATCGGTAGTTGCTGTGGCTGTAGCGCTAGATGAGCCCACACATAAGTAACCACCATCGGGGGTTTTTACGAGCGAGTTACCCGATGCATAAGCATTGCCGCCATACGTGCGTTTAAAGTTGGCATTTTGCGCGTGCAGTGTAAACAGTGTTACGACAGACAGTATAGTTATGTATAATTTCAGTTTCATTTTTAACAGGCTAAATAATCAGATGATAACCAAAAATAAAAAGTAACAATGTGCAGAACGGTTAGGCCTGCATAAGTGTACATTTTAAGCCTTGGCTTGTTGTTTAAATACATACCCGCAATAATAAATATAGGAAATATTACCGATATATACCTTGGCAGGCTTTGGGTTTTTCCTGCCCATAATGGTAATATTATGCTTATCCATAGTAGCACATGCATGCTAAGCGGTATTTTTTTTCGGTTGAAAAACGACAATGCAAATACACCAATGGAAATCCCTGCTTCTATGGCCCAGCGCCACCCACGGGGTTTTAGCAATACTTTGGCGGGGTTTGCATAGGCTTTGCCCCAGCCTTTTTGCGCGGTAGAAAAAGCGAAAAAATCGCCTGTCATTTCTTTCAGGTAAAAGCAGTAGGCAAAAAACACCAATGGCATAATTAACAGTACAAGCCCCGGTAACAGCTTTACAAAATCGGCTTGTACAGGCCAGCGCCATGCGCCTTCAAACACATGCCTTTCTATATAAAATAAGCCCAGTGGCAATAATGTAACTATTCCGTTGGGCCTTACTAATACCAGCAACGCACTGCATAGAGCAATAAGCAATAAATTTTTATTGTACACTCCTAAAAACGCACCTGCCAACAAAGCAAGGTAATACGCCTCTGTTAAAGCCATTGAAAAGAAAAAAGTAAATGGCGAAAGCATAAGCACCATAGTGCTTGTTAGTGCAATACCGGGAGAAGCTGTAAAGCGTTTGGTAAACAAATAAAATACTACAAAAGCCACAATTGATATTATGTAACTGAAGATGTATGCTGCCGGCCCGTAGCTTAAGCCTGTTAATAGTTGCAGGCCTTTTACGGTTAATGGGTACAATGGAAAAAACGCGTAGTACGACTGTCTCCAATGTTCATTATCTATAGGAGCCAATAAATCGGGGGTTATTTTATGGTGGCCGTTGTTTGCAATAGTTTCGTACCAGCCTGAATCAAACCTGAATTTCAGATGGATTAAACTATCTAAACTGCTGATTTTAAAAAACTCAGAGCCATAAAAAAGAACACCTGCGTTTGCCAATACAAAAGCAAACAATATATAGGCTACGTTTAAGCCTAATGCCAAACCAATAATAGTTTGTATATGTTTGCTAATAAACCGCATTATTATTTCCTGAAAAACGATTTGTAAAACCTAAAGCCAACACCAATTCCTGATGCGCTTTTAGGTACAAGCCAACCTTCGTTTAACAATGTTTCGGCAGAAAAACGGTAGCCTTTTCCTAAATCAAAACCAAGGCTTATACCGGTGTTAAAGCCACCGTAGCCCCCATACATAATTGAAAGTGATGGCGAGAACCATTTGATAAAATATGTTGCATGTATGCTACCCTGCGGTACATAAGCCGGCACATAGCGGTAGTTTATCATAGCGCTTAGCCTTAGCTTGCCGTTTGCAAAATATTTGGTGGCAACAGCCTTAACAAAAAACGGCAATATGGTGTTGTACGATTTATACCGTTCTGATGGAAGCAGCGCTTCGCTTAACGAATCGGTTACCTGGTCAAAGGCGCTGTCGTTTTGTATAACATCTACCAGGTCTAAACCTGAAAATTGCAAGGTTGTATCTCGGCTAAAGTTTTGGGCTTTGTTGTTCCAAAAAACCATGCCCAGGTTATCCACCATAAAGTTTAAATACACCTTGTCTTTAATATCGGTAAACCATTGTCCGTTTAACGCAAAGCCATAACCTGCGTTGTAGGTAGGGCGCGCGCTTTGTTTAAAATCAAGCTTACCATCCAGCTCCAGCATTTGCCCGTCTATAGCGGTAGTAAGGCTCATGTCTGTAGCTTTAATATCGGTATGACTAAGGCCTTGAACAACATCAGCCCCAACCCAAAAAGAGTTTTTGTTTTTGCCCAACACTATGCCGCCGCCTAACGATCGTTGCCCTAACATATAATACCTGAATGGTGATATGTTAACCGTTTGCCCTGCAAACTGGCTATTACCATAAAACATCAACTTATAATGGTTCTCGTTAAAATTAGAGCCTAAAAACAAGCTTTGGTTATAGCGTAGGTAATAGCCAATAACATTCTTTGTTGTCTTTTTTGAATAGTGCACGTAAGTAGCACCATAGTTAACTTCAAGGCCTAAACGGTTTTTGCTCTTTAAACGGTCCAGCGTTGTGTTTTTTATATCGTCGCCAATAAAGCCGCCTTTAATAAACGCGTTGGTTAGCTTGCCTGTAATAGCTGTAGAATTGGCTACCGCATTGCCGTATATGTACATTACATCTCCTGTAATTTTAACACCGGAAGTGGCAATACCTGCTGAGTCTTTAACTGTTGTTTGCCCAAACAAGCCGGTACCTGCAAATAACCCTATGCAAATAAGTAATAATCTTTTCTTCACCACCTTATAGTTTCATCCTGAATTTGAAATCTGACGTAAGCTGCAAATCCAGCTTATAGTTGCTGTACATTTTAAGGTATTGGTTTTGTGGTTTAGTATCAAAAACAGCCTTAACAACAACCTTTTTAGTGTTTACCAGCTTGTCGGCCTTATCAGTACTTACTGCAAAGTTTATTACTGTATTTTGCTGACCTATGGCTTTAAAGTTAGCATCAACCGGAGCCGCTGCTATTAACGAATTGCTGAACAAAGAATCGGTAACCATACCATTTTCATCAATCAGGTAAAGCTGCACCCTTGCATCAAGCGGAAACCCGTTTGCAGCAAACAATTTAAAGTTACCTCCCTGGTAGCGGTCTACATCTTCTTCTTTTGCGTTGATGTCGTAATCAATAGTATCAGCCAGTGTCAGTCCACCCATTTTAAAGGTAAGTGGCATATCTAAATCAACATTGATTTTTATAGACGCATCGCGGTAAAGAAAATCTTTGCTACCCGAAATATTACCCAATGGGTTAACCTTTAAATCTACATTATACTCTACCATATCGGGCAGGTTAGATACAAACGCTGCAAGGTTGGTAACGGCATTAGTAAAAGGATAATTTTTAGTTACCGGAGTGTATTGCGGGTTGCTGTTATATCCATGGTTAACAGCCCTGTCTATATTCAGCGGCATGTTAATTATAGGATGCTGTAAAGCAACCGTGTTACCTGTTGAAGAATTAATACTTTTTAAATTGGTAATAGTGGCTTTAATATCAGCACCAATAGAATTCTCCATGCTGATGCCCAGCTTGATATCCTGCAAATCTAGCGTGCCGCCAATAAGTTGTTTTAAAAAATTAAATTTAACAGTATCGGGGCCATAGCTTAAGACCTGGTTACCAAAATATCCTTCAACATACTCGGGTTTCATGCCGCTAAACGACATGCCTAACCTGAATATTTTTTGATTAGCAGCAACCTGTACAGGCCCGCCGTTAGGGTCTGTAGTGGGTACAATAGTATAACCAAGGGTATTAGACTGGCTGCCATTTCCTGCTAACGAAATATCGTAGCCCGCCAGATTATAGTTTTGTTCAAAAAAGCTGCTATCGTTTGGCGCTGCGGCAGCAATCATATCGGTAATAGAAAATGGCACCCAGTTGCGCAATGCCTTAGGAATTGAGAATGTAAAAAGCACTTTACCATTTAAGGTACTTACAGCTTTAAAGTTCATGGTACCTTCCCTTATAACTACACGGGTCAGTTTTGAAGGATCAATAGCAAAAGTAAGCGGATTGGTAGTTAAGGGGATGCTAGTATTAGGCTGCAAGGTATACGCTAATGCAATTGGAGGTGGCGCATATGGAAAAGTAGTATCGGGCAGGCTCAAAAAAGAGTCTACCGGCAGGGTATATATGGTGTTAGAATACACTAACCGCAACGAGCTATCGGTATTGGCTACCACATAGCTGCCGGGTATCATATCTTCTACTGTTAACGATGATTTTGCAATGGGGGCAGTAATACCCACATCCCACTCGGCTTTTTCGCGTTTGCAGGTTGCAAACAAGGCCAGTGCCAAAACAGGCAAAAGGAATTTATATGTTGTTTTCACGCTTCTAAAATACTGTAAAACCTAAAGGTACAAAAGTTTTAGCAATAGTAAAAGCAATTTACAACTCCTGAAACTCGAAAACGATGTTGCCTTTTATACCGTCTTTGTAGAAATCGGTAAAGTGCAACTTATAGTATAGTCCATTACGGCTGCGTATTATAAAGTTGTTTTCAGGCTTAACTAAATAGGTTGTGCCATCAAACTCTTTCCAGGTATATCCAATAATATCAAGATTATTGGTAAACACCATGTTTGCGGTGTCGGCCAATGCTATATCATCAAACGGGTTTAAAGAATCGGCGGCAGCTTTTACCCCGCTCCTGTTTAGCGATACCCCGGTAACCAAATAAGGATAGTATGGGTAATCAACCGTACGGTATATGTAGGTGTATTGGGTAAAAACAATATCCCAGGTACTTTTTGGCGGCTCAACATTTACTACAGAGCCACCGTTGTTTAGTGACATGAATGTAAAATTGTATAATTGGTCTTTACTTGCTGTAACAGTAGAAACGCCTGTACCATCTAGGTTTGCATAGGTAATACGCACAGTAGAGGCATTAGCGCCATCTATCTTCATTTTTACAAAACCCAAGCGGTTAAAAGCAACATCGTAGCCCCGGTCTATAATGTATACCTGCCCGTTAGATATTATACTGTCGCCAACCTCAATACCCCATTCGCCAATAGCAGTGCTGTCTAAACGGCCCGAGTTATCGTCGGCCCTCCAGCTGGCACCCATTGTATCGGTTACGGCAGCAAAATCGGTTTCGCCCGTACGCCATATTTTGGCAAAATTTGCCCCGTTAAGTATTATAGCATGGCCGGCAGGGTTGCAATCAAATCCTATATCCCAAATATCTTTCAGGTTTTGGCTAACAAACGTATTGGTTTCTAAATTAAAATAGCCCTGAAAACGATAGTTTGTACCCATATCCATATTGCCTGTAATAGCAGAACCGGGCTGGTGCGGGGGTACTTTATCGTCCTCTTTTAAGCACGATGTAAATACTACGCTTAGCAGCAGTAAAACAGGGAATATATATTTGCTTTTAAGCACTATCATTATTTGGTAAAATTAATATCCAGTTTAATAAATACTGTGCGGCCCCATGCCATTGGTGCAGAGTTTGAACCCGCCCCGTGCACACCACCCTGCACATTGGCTTGTACATTTTTTACATTCAACACATTTTTACACCCCGCGGTAAGGTTTATGCGACGTTTCCAAAGACTTTTAGATGCGGTAATATCTAACGTATTAAATGATGAAATGTAGTTTTGCAGTATCTGCCCATCAGACGATTTGTAAAACGTTTGCAGCTTGCCGGTGTACTTATAGAAAAGCGATACGGTTAAGCCTGTTTTTTCTGAGTTAAAAGATATGTTGCTGCGCACCTCCGGAGAGTAGCTCATAGTTGATACATCAACCCCTGAGCGGCCTATGTAGCTGCCTCCTAACCCAAAACGGAACCTACCTACCCAATAATCTACTCCGGCTTGTAAACCCATAGAATTGTACTTGCCTATGTTGGCATAGGTATAAGAGCTGCCTTGCAATTGGGCAAGTGTAATCATGTTTTGTATCTGGTTATAAAAAGCCGATACATCGGTTTTAACCACCATATTTTTTGGGGCTACACGGTAGGTAAAGTTTACCGAGAAATTATTAGAGTTTTCGGCCTTTAAACTTTCGTTACCTACAATGTTATGATTTACATCAACAAAATTAAAGTACAGTTCTTTTAACGATGGGGCACGGAAACCACGGGCATATGATGCACGTACGCTTATGCCTTTATCGCTATTATACAATATGTTTAATGATGGAATAACGGGTGCTTTGTATTGTGTATTGTATGCATAGCGAATGCCCGGGCGAATAACCCATTGTTTAACCGGAGAAAACTCTGCACTAACAAATACGGCATAATCGCCAATTTTTTGAACCTTATCTTTAATACGCTTACCCAGCATATCTTCCATATTAATATCATAGCCGGCCTCGTAGTTGCAAATGGTTTTCTTATCGCCCTCGCGCTGCTTAGATGTGCTAATGGTAGCCCTGCTCATAATAAGCCCAAAGGCCGATGTATCCTGGTCGGCAGGGTTAGAGGTAAGTTGTTGGGTAAGGGTTGTTAAATCTTTTAAATAGGTATTCTTACGGCGGCCAAAATAGTTGTAAGCCGCAATAACATTAACATTGAACTTAGAAACTTTTCCGTTTAGGGTTAAGGCGTTGTTTATACGTTGGGTGCGGTAATAATCGTCAAAAGCTGTTTCGTAATACGGTTGCCTGCGCTGGCCACGGTTGGTAATCAATTCCCAAAAATACTCGCCGCTATAATTTAATGTTAACGCCTTAAAACGGTAGCCGTAATTCAGGTTGCCAAAGTATTGCTCTTTTGGTTTCCAGTCTTTAAAACGCGATGTGTCTTTAACCGCGTAGCCATCAAAAAAATTGCGCCCACCGCTAAGTTGCAGGCTGTGTTTGTTTTTATTTAAACCTATGCGGCCATCAAAGTTAACCTGGCCAACACTTTCGTAGTAAGTAGATATGCGGGCCTCAGCCTCGTTTTTCTGATTCTTTTTAGTAATAAGGTTTATAGCCCCGCCCAAAGCATTGGTGCCGTAGCTAACAGACAATGGACCTTCAACCACCTCAATACGTTCAATATTATTCAGGTTTATTTGGGTAAGGTCTATATTACCATTGGTACGGCCCACCATAGGTACACCGTCAATAAGAATCTTAATATTCTCTCCCCCCACACCCATCATAGTCATAGACGAGCCTAAAACAGGGTCGTTGCTAAGGCGTATGTTAAGGTCGTTGGTAAGTACGTCGCGCAGGTTAACAGCGCCCTGGGCTTTTATACGGCTCTCATCAATAACCCGCACTTTGTAAACCGATTGGTCTGCGGTGTTAGAACCATACTGCCCCGTAACAATAACATCATTCAGCTTAACATTAAGCGGGCGCATAAAATAGGTTTTGCCGGTGCCTGCATTAAGTGTATCGCTTATTTTCTCGTAGCCAATGGCGTAAATAAACACAGCGGTTGTTTTTGTAAACGGGTTGGCTGCCTGGCCCTTAGCATCCGTTGGTACCGATTGTTGCTCAAGCTTTCCACCATTGCCAATAACAGAAAAAACAACCGTAGCAGAACTTATAGGCTTGCTATCGGCCGGGTTAAGTACCGTTATAGTATTTGCAAAGCGGGGCTGCTGTGCAAAAAGCGGCTGGCACAGCCAGCTACTAAAAGCTAACCATGCCAACAACAGAATCTTATTATTTAACTGTACTATACTCAAGAAACTAGCGTACTATTAATTTTATTGTTTGGGTAGTGTTGTCTACCGTTAGGTTTACCATGTACATGCCCGGGGCAAGGTTGCCTGTGTTTACAGCTTGTGTATGTAAACCGGTTTCGCCGTTTATTTGCTCGCAGTTTACCATTTTGCCTGCAAGGTCGTAAATGGTATAAGCAGCATCTGATGCACGGTTGGCAAGGCTATATACTAATGTTAGCTGGTTACCATCGGCTAATGGGTTAGGGTAAATAACCGCGTTGGTTACAGGGTTTTCGTTAACAGAAAGTGCAGGGGTTAATAATTCTTTGGTAAAGATGAAGTTACCGTTAGCGTTGCCACCAAAGCCGGTAAATACAAGTTTCCATAATTCGTTGCCGCGTAGTAAAAAATATACTAACGAGTCTTCTATAACCCAAGCCGGAGGAGGAGGAGTTTTCCAGTCATCGCCAATAGCGTTAAGGTCTGCTGACCATGTTACGCCGGTAGTGTCAGTAAATGTTAATACATCACCAACACCGCTTACCTCTGCAACCTGAACATCGGGGTTAGACAAAACACCGGTAACTTTGTTAAAAGGTGGGGCAAAAGAACCATTGTAACGGGTAAATAGTAAAT
>JBIPNX010000191.1:0-5057 GCA_044378145.1 Flavobacteriales bacterium
GTAGCGTCTTTACCAACTTCCAGGCTGCCAACGGTTTTGTCGATACCTAATATTTTGGCAGTATTTAATGTGATAGATGAAAGGGCATCTTCTTTAGACAAACCATAAGCAGCGGCCGTTCCGGCCTGGAATGGCAGGTTACGGCTGCCCATAACTTCCATATCACCTTCGTAACCCAAGCAAAACAAAACGCCTTTTTCTTTTAAGCGGAAGGGCAGGGCATACATCTCGTCAATGTTGCTTTCGGGCATATCGGGCAACGAATGTAAACGGGTAACTATAACAGCTACGTTGTGTTGCTTAAGAAAATCGCCTACCTTATCGGCCTGTCTGCCGCCCGATATTACAATGCGTTTAACACCGGCTTCTTCAGCAAATAATATTCCCTCCACAATTTGGTTGGCACGGTCAGCGCGGATGAACAGCGTTTGGGTGCCTTTAAACAAGCCTTTCACTGCTTCGTAACGTAAATTGATTGGAGTTGGCTTATCCAGTTCGGCGTAGGCTTTGGCTTCTTTAAAAAAGTCGCGGATGGCGTTAACGTCTTTGTTCTTATTGTCGTTTTTTACAAGAGGTTGCTCATCGTCGTACCATGCACCGTAGCTAAAGCTTGAGCGGGGCCAGTTAATAAAAATACCTTCGTCGCTGCTGTAAACGGCATCTTCCCAGTTCCAGCCATCTAAACGCATTACTGATGATGAGCCTGATAGCAAACCACCCACAGGGGCTGTTTGGGTAAGCAACACACCGTTTGCACGTATGGTGGGTATTACTTTACTATCGGTATTGTACGATACCAAGGCACGTACGTTAGGGTTAAAGCTGCCTACCTCGGCAAAGTCTATTGTAGCGCGTACGGCATCAATCTCAACTAAACCTATGCGGTTATCAGGACAAATAATACCGGGGTAAATATGCTTGTTGGCAATGTAAATAATGGTGTCAAAAGCCTTACTATCTATGCGGATAGTAGTGGCATCGGCAACAAAATCAATTTTGCCGTTTTTAATTGCTATAGCCGAGTTTTGAATTACGGTGCCGTTGCCAATGTGGGCAATGCCATTTAAAAACAGGGTAGACTTGGCTTTAGGCATTGTTTGGGCGTTTAAAGCCATGCTGCCTAAGCAGGCCAGGATTATCGCTAATACGCGGGGCGTTGTTGCTTTCATATCAATACAGGCAAAAGTAAGAGAAAGTATCAACATTTAATATTCTTTTTACTGACAAGCATAGGCTATTGTGTACTACTTTTGCAGCATGAAAGTATTCATAACTGGGGCTACAGGTTTGGTAGGGTCGCACATTGCCTGTTACTTGCTTAAAAAAGGCTACAGTGTCAGGGCTTTGCGCCGCTCTTCGTCCAGCTTAAAAACCATTGAAGCCGTATTTGCCTGTTATGATGCTACAGCCCTGTTCAACCAAATTGAATGGGTAGAGGGCGATACCACAGATTACTATTCTATTGAAGATAATTTAGAGGGGATTGATATGGTGTACCATGCGGCAGCGCTGATAAGCTACTGGCCGCGTGAGTTTGCCCGCATGGAAAAGATTAATGTTGAAGGAACAGCCAATGTGGTAAATGCCTGCCTGTTTAAAGGAGTTAAAAAGCTGGCTTTTGTTAGCTCCGCAGCAGCCTTGGGTCACGACGTACACACTGTTAAATACGACGAGAAAACACCATGGAAACAATCGCCAATGGTTACACACTATGGTATGAGCAAGTACAATGCCGAGCGCGAAGTATGGCGTGGGGCAGAGGAGGGGCTTGATGTTATTATTGTTAATCCTGTTGTTGTTATTGGCCCGGGAGATTGGACCAAGGGCAGCTCGGAGATTATTACCTCTATTGATAAAGGCCTTAAATTTTACAGCGAACGTATTACCGGTTTTGTTGATGCGCGTGATGTAGCAGAAGCTACCATTCAATTAATGGAAAGCGATATCAAAAATGAGCGCTATGTTTTATGTGCAGAGAATGTGGTTTGGAAAGACATCTTCGCCCAAATTGCGAATGCATTGGGTAAAAAAGCCCCATCTATTAAAGCTCCCGAAGGCCCATTGGTAAATGTGGTAATACTATTAGAAAAAATTAAATCGGCCCTAACAGGCAAACGCCCTTTTCTTACTGCTGATTCTGTTAAAAATGCCCAGGTAGACCAGGAGTTTATATCTGATAAAATCAAGAAACAATTAGGCTATACTTTTATTCCGTTGGAGGAAAGTGTGAAGCATGCTGTTAAAGCGTATAGAGATAGCGTATAGGGTGTAAATTATTTTTTGTTAGGGTTTATCATAAACAAAATGCTATTCCGTATTCCATTTCCAATGCCTTTATACACTCTTTGGTAGGTAGGTGTGTCCTTATATACAATGCAATAAATTGCAAAAAATATTATTCCTGCAGTTTTGAATTTTATGCCTAGCCAAAAACTGTTTATAGTAAGTCCTAATTTGAAAACACCTTCAGATGGGGCAATTCTAAATATGCTTACCATATAGGCAACTATTAAAATACCTGTAGCTAATTTCCCTGCCCATAAATTGACTTTGTATGCACCAATGCACACACCTATAAAAAGAAAAGGCCAAGGGTTTGAAATTACAGGTGTGCTATATTCAAAAGTGCAGAATATAACCCATGCAGCAAATAATGCCAGCGGCAGGTAATTTTTAGGCTTGCTTATTATTTCGGCTGTTTTTACCATGCTGTTAATTAACGCAATTTCTTAAAGAAATTTGTAACAAGGCTGCCACATTCCTCAGCCAATATACCGCCTATAACCTCTGTTTTTGGGTGGAGTAATTTGCTACTAATAGTGGAATAACCGCGCTTATCGTCTTTAGCACCGTATACAATGCGGGTAATCTGGCTCCAGTATAATGCCCCCGCACACATTGGGCAGGGCTCTATGGTTACATACAAAGTGCAATCCCGTAGGTATTTACCGCCTAGAAATTCAGTTCCGGCTGTTATAGCCTGCATTTCAGCATGTGCAGTAGGGTCGTTAAGTCGCTCTGTAAGGTTATACCCTCGGGCTATAATCCGCCCATCGGCAACAATAACAGCACCAATAGGTACTTCATTATCATCGTAAGCGCGTTGGGCCTCTTTCAAAGCCATACGCATAAAATGTTCGTGGTTGGGAGCTTCCAGCATAGGGCAAAGATATAACTATGAATTACTAATTATGAATTAGGAGAACATTCTCACATTTTTTGAGGTTGTACATCAATATAACCCAAATAAAAGAACAATGAAAAGCAAATTTTTAATTACCGGCTTGTTAGCGGGTGTTGCAGTGGTAAGCATGCTTACTTCGTGCAAAGATGATGATGATACTACCCCTGATGCATTTACGGCTACTACCCCGTTTGCAGCAGTTGGTACAGTGGCTGGCCAACAAATTAATACTACTAACGGAAGTGTGATTATTGGATGGGACTCTTTAATAGTGCCACTAATTGACGGTGGTAGTATAAACTTTGTAAGTAAAGTAAAACCGGGCCCTTCGGTAGATTTACCATCGGTGCAGGTAACGTTGGGCAACCTTAGGTATTCTGACAACAGTTTTGATGACCAGGCTAAATTCTACGATTATTTCCGTACCGGCGCAAGCCAGTTTACTTATGGTGTAGACATAACCGATGGCAGCACCAACCGTAATGTTGATGTTAGCTATGTTGATGCTTCGGGTGTTACCTGGGCAAGCAACTTAGGTTCGGCATTGCAACCGGGCAGCGTGTTCCAAATTACCGATACCGTGCATATGTACAAACCCACAGGTTCTGTGCTTAAGTATAAAGCGGCTTTCCTGTGTAAATTGTATGATGGTAACGGCAATGTAATTGATGCCAATATTACCAACTTTATTGGCCAGGTAGAAACGTATGAATAGTCACTCCCTTGACTATTTATGATGCAAAACCCTTCCACCTGTTATGTGGAGGGGCTTTTTGTATATTGGTATTTCATTAGCTAATCAACAAATCAGCTAATTATGTACCTTTGCGCTTTTCCAATTATACTATGCACCGTACCCATACCTGCGGAGAACTCCGCTCTACTGATATAGCTAAAAAAGTAACCCTTGCAGGCTGGTTGCAAACCAGTCGCGACCTTGGGGGCATGACCTTTATTGACCTGCGCGACCGTTACGGCATTACCCAATTGGTTTTTAATATGGAAACCGATGCCGCTTTGTGCGAGCAGGCACGTAAGCTGGGCCGCGAGTTTGTATTGAAAATTACCGGTACTGTGGCCGAGCGTTACAACAAGAACGCACAAATGCCTACCGGCGATGTGGAGATTATTGTTGATAGCCTTACGGTGTTAAATGAGTCGAAAACCCCGCCGTTTAGTATTGAAGATGATACCGATGGTGGCGACGATTTACGTATGCGTTACCGTTACCTTGACTTACGTCGTAACCCGGTACGCAAGAGCTTAATGCTTCGCCATAAGATGGCAAAGGTAAGCCGTGCCTATTTAGACAGCCTTGATTTTATTGAAGTAGAAACACCTGTGTTGATTAAGTCGACACCCGAAGGTGCACGCGACTTTGTGGTGCCAAGCCGCATGAACCCCGGACAGTTTTACGCCCTGCCACAAAGCCCGCAAACGTTTAAGCAATTGCTTATGGTTGCAGGGTTCGACAGGTACTACCAGATTGTAAAATGCTTTAGGGACGAAGACTTACGCGCCGACCGCCAGCCTGAGTTTACCCAAATAGACTGCGAGATGAGCTTTATAGAGCAGGAAGATATTTTGAACGCGTTTGAAGGTCTTGTCCGCAACCTGTTTAAAGAGGTGTTGGATATTGATATGCCATCGGTTCCACACATGGAGTATGCCGATGCAATGAAGTGGTATGGTAGCGATAAGCCCGATACCCGCTTTGAAATGAAGTTTGTAGAGCTTAACGACATTGTTAAAGGCCATGGCTTCCCTGTGTTTGATAATGCAGAGTTTGTAGTGGGCATTTGTGCCAAAGGCGCTGCCGAGTATACCCGCAAGCAGCTTGACGAGCTTACAGAGTTTGTAAAACGCCCGCAGA
>JBIPNX010000192.1:0-5051 GCA_044378145.1 Flavobacteriales bacterium
TGCTTAAGATGGACTTTTTAGGCTTGCGTACGCTGTCGATAATGAAATCGGCCGTAGAGCTTATCAAACAAAACCATGGAATAACTATTGTTCCCGATGAAATTCCGCTGGACGATGTAAAGACATACGAGTTATTTCAAAAAGGCGAAACGATAAGTATATTCCAGTTTGAGAGCCCCGGTATGCAAAAGTACCTTAAGGAGCTTAAGCCCGATAAGTTTGACGACCTTATTGCCATGAACGCCTTGTACCGCCCCGGTCCTATGGATTACATTGGCAACTTTATTGCCCGTAAACATGGCCGCGAGCGCATTGTATACGACCTGGACGATATGAAGGAAAACCTGGAGGCAACGTATGGTATTACGGTGTACCAGGAACAGGTAATGCTTCTATCGCAAAAGCTGGCAGGTTTTTCTAAAGGCGAAGCCGATACCCTGCGTAAAGCAATGGGTAAAAAGCAAAAGGCTGTGCTTGATAAAATGAAGCCCCAGTTTATTGAGGGCTGCGCGAAGAATGGCCACGATGCTAAAATTTGTGAAAAGGTTTGGACCGACTGGGAAGCCTTTGCATCGTATGCCTTTAACAAATCGCACTCTACATGCTACGCATTTGTGGCATTCCAAACGGCATACTTAAAAGCCCACTACCCTGCCGAATATATGGCTGCGGTATTAAGTAACAACTTAAGTAATATAGAGCAGCTTACCTTCTTTATGGAGGAATGTAACCGCATGGGTATTAAAGTACTTGGGCCTGATGTTAATGAGAGCTATATGAAGTTCTCGGTTAACAGCGCAGGGCAAATCCGAATTGGGTTAGGTGCTTTAAAAGGTGTTGGCGAAGCTGCGGTAGACTCTATTGTAGAAGAACGCGCCAATGGGCCTTATAAATCGGTATTTGATATGGCCCGCAGGGCTAATATGAGGGCAGTAAACAAGCGCTGTGTTGAGGCTTTGGCTTACGCCGGAGCGTTTGACTCGTTAAACCCCGATGTACACCGTGCACAATTCTTTGCCACAGCTAATGACGGCACTCCGTTTATTGAAAAGATTGCCCGCTACGGTACTTTATACCAGGATAGTAAAAACTCAACTGCTAATACTCTTTTTGGAGGTGATAACGAAGTAGAAATAGAAGAGCCACCATTCCCTAAATGTGAAGTGTGGAGTGAGTTGGAACGCCTTAAACTGGAGAAAGACGTTATTGGTATTTACATATCAGGCCACCCTTTAGACGCATATAAAATTGAGGTGGAACAGATATGCCGCCACCGTGTGCTTGATTTGAGCGAGAACCTTGCTAAATTCCGTAATGCGGGAGAGATTAGCATTGGTGGAATCATGTCGGCTGTGCAGCATAAGACAACCAAAACAGGTAAGCCCTTTGGCAACTTCACCATCAGCGACTTTACAGGAAGCATGCAAATAGCTTTGTTTGGCGAGGACTACGTTAATTTTAAGAACTTCCTTTCTGACGGGTACTTTATCTATATTAAAGCCCAGGTGCGTGAGCGCTGGAACCAACCCGACAGCCTTGAACTGAAAGTAACCCGCATGATGTTGCTGGACGATGTTAAAGAAAAGATGGTAAAATCGCTTACCGTTAACTTTAAGCTGGATGATATAACCGAGGTTGTAGTTGATGATTTAGAATCGCTTATAAAGGCTAATCCGGGCAATTGCCAGCTTAAGATATCCATCTTCGATCATGAGAGCCAGATACAGGTAGATATGCCTTCTAAAAATGGTAAGGTATCTGTTAACAGTAACTTTATTAAACAATTGGAAGCATTAGCCGGCGAAGGGGCTTATAAGTTGAATTAGGTTATTGGTTATACCTCTTTCCCTCTGCAGGGGAGAGTTAAAAAACAAGTAACAAAAAAGGCTACCAATGGTAGCCTTTTTTAGTGATAAAATCAGTGCTGTTATAATGTACCGCGAAGCTCTTGTTCGCGCTCAATAGACTCAAACAAAGCCTTAAAGTTGCCTTTGCCAAATGACTGAGCACCTTTACGTTGTATAATTTCGAAGAATACCGTTGGGCGGTCTTCAACAGGCTTGGTAAATATTTGAAGAAGGTAACCTTCATCGTCTCTGTCTATTAAAATACCCAGCTCTTTTAAAGGAGCCAAATCTTCGTCAATAGTACCTACACGGTCAAGAACCTCATCATAATATACAGCAGGTACTTTTAAGAATTCAACACCACGGTCGCGCAATTGGGTAACAGTTTCAATAATGTTATTGGTTGCTACGGCAATGTGTTGAACGCCTTGTCCTTCGTAAAAATCAAGGTATTCTTCAATCTGCGATTTCTTTTTACCGTGGGCAGGCTCGTTAATTGGGAATTTAACGCGTCCGTTTCCATTGGCCATTACCTTGCTCATTAATGCCGAATATTCGGTAGAAATATCCTTGTCATCGAAAGAAATAAGGTTTGCAAAGCCCATTACTTTAGCATAAAATTCAACCCAGGTATTCATTTCGCCCCAGCCTACGTTACCAACCATGTGGTCTATATATTGCAGGCCAATAGGTGTTGGGTTATAGTCAGATTTCCATTCTTTAAAGCCCGGTAAAAATACGCCGTTGTAGTTTTTACGCTCAACAAACATGTGTACGGTGTCTCCATAAAGCTTAATACCGGCAGTACGCACCTCGCCAAACTCATCAGTTTCGGTATGAAGGCCTACGTAAGCTTCAGCACCACGGTTAATGGTTTCGTAAAAAGCTTTTTCAGCATCGTCAACCCATAAGGCAATCACCTTAACACCATCGCCATGCTTGGCAAGGTGCTGGTTTATAGGTGACGTAGAATTAAGAGGGGTTGTTAGCACCAAACGTATTTTACCTTGCTGCAAAACATACGATGCACGGTCTTTTACACCTGTTTCAAGGCCACAATACGCTAACGATTGAAAGCCAAAAGCTGTTTTATAAAAATGGGCTGCCTGTTTGGCATTACCTACGTAAAACTCTACATAGTCGGTACCCAATAAAGGAAGAAAATCTTCAGCATCTTTAAAAATTTTCTCTATTTCCGGACTTGCTGTTGTTGACATTATCTTTTATTTAAATGTTATACAAAGTTACAAAATTCAATTTTAGCATGCTTCAACTCCGCTCAGCATGACAATACTCTACTTAACCTATTCAGTCCAAGACTTATAGTACTTACCATCGTCAATACCAATGGCTTCTTCGGTAATCATCAATGGGCGGAATGTATCAATCATTACTGCCAGTTCCTGTGTTTCTTTCTGCCCAATGCTGCGTTCCATAGCGCCGGGTGCAGGGCCGTGTGGTATGCCTTTAGGATGTAGGGTAATATGGCCTTGTTCTATGTTATTGCGGCTCATAAAATCACCATCTACATAGTACAACACTTCGTCGCTGTCTATGTTGCTATGGTTGTAAGGCGCCGGTATAGCGTTAGGGTGATAATCATACAAACGGGGAACAAAAGAACATACAACAAACGTATTGGTTTCAAATGTCTGGTGTATTGGCGGCGGCATATGCACGCGGCCTGTAATAGGCTCAAAATTATGTATTGAGAAACCGTAAGGGAAATTATATCCATCCCAACCAACAACATCAAACGGGTGGGTAGCATACACAATATCGTGCAGCATACCTTCTTTTTTAACTTTGATAAGGAAATCCCCTTTCTCGTCGTGAGTTTCCAAGTCCTGAGGCAGTTTCAAATCGCGCTCGCAGAAAGGAGAATGCTCCAGCAACTGACCAAAATGGTTACGGTAACGTTTGGGAGTGTACAATGGTGAGTACGATTCTAAAAACAACAAACGGTTATCTTCAGTATTAAACTCAATCTGGTATATCATTCCACGAGGAATAATCAGGTAATCACCATATTCAAAAGGAATAGTACCTAAAAACGTACGCAAACGGCCGGTACCACGGTGGATGAATATCATCTCGTCGGCATCGGCATTTTTGTAGAAATACGTTTTCATAGACTTGCGTGGGGCTGCCAGGCCTACCAACACATCGCTGTTTACCATAAGCAGTTTGCGGCTGTCTACAAAATCATCTTCGGCTTTAACATCAAAGCCCTTAAGCAGCATAGCTTTAATATTCTTTTCTACCGCAATTTTAGGCGAAACATCAACTGATTTTAGTATTTCTTTTACCTGTGTTGGGCGGTGTACGTGGTATGATAGGGATGACATTCCACTAAAGCCTTCGGTACCAAATAATTGCTCGTAATAATGGTTACCGGCAGGGCTTTGGAAAACCGTATGGCGCTTTTGTGGAAAATTACCCAGTTTATGATAAATAGGCATAATGCTGTTTTTTATTCGTTAGTCGTGATATTAGGCTAATTTAATGTTTTCGTTCAATTTTGGGCGCAAGCGGCCTTTTTTGTAAATATTGCGCTGGTCGCCCTCTTTGGCTTTTCCCTTACGCAGCTTACGCTGGTCTTCAATAGGCATGTTTACAATGTCTTTACACTCTACACTGCAACAACCATCAAAAGCTTTTGCACAATCCTCACACTGTATAAACAACAAATGGCAATCAAAGTTGGCGCAATTGGTATGGGTATCGCATAGCTCACCGCATTGGTGGCATTTGCTTATAATATCGTTGCTAATACGCTCGCCCAAACGCTCGTCAAACACAAAGTTTTTGCCTTTAAACTTATTTTCTAAGCCATTGGCCTTAACCTGACGGGCATATTCAATAATACCGCCATGCAACTGGCTTACATTTTGAAAACCATGGTGCTTTAAGTATGCGCTGGCTTTTTCGCAACGTATGCCACCGGTACAGTACATAAGCACAGGCTTATCTTTCTTATCCTTAAGCATATCAACCACCATAGGTAGCTCATCCTTAAAGGTATCAGCATCGGGTAAAATAGCACCTTCAAAGTGGCCAACCTCACTCTCGTAATGGTTGCGCATGTCAACAATAATAGCATCTGGGTTTTCCATTTCCTTGTTAAAGTCAACAGCATCAAGGTGTTTACCAACATTGGTAACATCAAAAGCATCGTCGGGTAAGCCGTCGGCCACAATATGC
>JBIPNX010000193.1:0-5032 GCA_044378145.1 Flavobacteriales bacterium
GCAATATAATCGTGGATAGCCCTTTTTCTTTTATTGGTAAGCATTACTATCAGTTCGCTATACACCCAAATGTTGGTAGCCCACAGGTAAAATATATTAAAGTTTGGGTGGAATGAATTAAGGTATTGGGCCTGCTTTAGCCAATTACCATCAAGAGAATTAAACACATCAGGATCGGCCTGGAATACACTTATCACCATCATTACAGTGCTTACCAGTGTTAGGCCAAACAATACTATATGCCGTAGGATAGCTTCGCGCCAGCCAATGGGGTTGCCATCTATCCTTATTATTTTTAAGTTGATTACTGTTTTGCCCGGTGTGCCACCATTGCGTTGGGTTAAATACACATGGTACCAAAGGCTAAAAACTAAACTGGGTACCAGGGTTATGAGGTGAACATATAGCCCAAGCCTGTTTGCATACAAAATGGCAAAAGAAACAGGTAGAACAAATACAAAGTCTAAAAGCATTGAGCCCAGCCTTTGGCCAAAACCGGCATAAATATTATCGTATACCCCTTCAAGGGCTAATGGGGTTTGTTTAGTTTCCATGGCGTAATATTATATAAAAAAAGCTCTCCCCTTTGAATGAGAAGAGCTTTTATCGTTTTGTTATACAATGATTTAATCTTCCGCAATAACAATAAGCCTGTCTTCGGCGGTAAAGGTTAGCTGCTCGCTTTTAACGGGGCTTACTTTTACACCATAGGCATTTTCGCTATCGTGGGCTGCAGCTTGTATGCGGTAGCCAATGGCAATTTCGCCACGGCGTTTGGCGCTTTCCAACAAGGTGTAGAAAGATGTTTTTTCGCCTGCCTTAATGTAGTTGGTAATCGGCTTCAGGTAAATCTCGCTGCCTTCAGAGTCCATCAGGTCTTCAAACACATCCATCAACGATTTATTTTCCGATACCTGGCTCATCATTAAGCTAATCAGTTTATCGCTAACAATAAAGTCGTCGGCCTTGGTAACCTCTGCTAAATCGCGGTTGCGAATGTCAAGCATCTCGCTCACAATCTTCAGGTCTTTATCTTCTTCTTCGCAAATGCGGCGTAAGTGGAGTAACGATATCAGCGTGTTAGAATCTGCCTCCTGCATCTCTACATCATCGGTATAGCAAAGCACTTGCACGCTATCGTATTTGGTAACGTTAAGGCTATCCAGTACATCTTTAGCCGTCGTATCTGCACACTCAAACTCAATGCTGATGTTCTTTAAATCTTTAGCAGCCTCTTTTACTTCATCGGCATACTTATCAAAAGTAGAAACCACTTTCATGTAAGAGCCTTGACCAACGTAGTTGTCAAGCTCGCGGATAATTATTTGTGCACGCTGGTTCCAGCCTAGTAAAAGGGTACGTTCTGCACCCGGTTTTTCGCTGCTAAGGTTTACAATAATATCCTCGTTAATGTTAAAGTTAGGGTTCTTGTTTACTACTAGTGTATCGTCGTCTTCGGTAATGGCAATAACCTTATCGCCCGGTTGAATAACATAATCCATTGGAGGGTTTACCTTAACGCGGCCATCGGCAAACTCAAGGCCCATAACGGTAGAATCTTCGTAAGCAAAAATGGCATCGGCAAAGGTTTTGCCAACCAATAATTTTTCTTCGTTAAAATAAATCTCTGCCCCATCAAAATCCATTAGTTCCTGGTACACCATGCTTAACCCGCTTTGGCGCGATGTCTGCACCATAATGCGCGAAATAACATCATCAGTCAGGATTAGTTCAACCTCGTCTTTACCCACCATGTGCGCAACTTCCAGGTTTTTCTTGTCTTTAATCTCGGCAACAATATGGTAAGGCTCCGGCCTGCGTTTAGGGTTATTTGTAATAGCCAGTATGGTTTTAATGGTTTGCGAGTCGGCATTGCCTTCTTCAGGGGCAAGGATAATTATCGATTTAGATTGAAAAGGATTAGAGATTTCCAGATCGGTTAAATCGTTAGGAGAGCCACTGCGGCAAATCACTTTCATGTTTTTCATGTCGGCAATTTTATCGCGCACTTCGTCTTCCATTTCCACTTTGTCTTTATTAGCCAATATCACAATACGCGGCTTCTTCTGGTTTTCGCCGGCAATAGCCAGTTCAGAAATTATGGTAAACACCTTAGACGACCAGCCTAAGATTAACGTATGGTCTTTTTCTATAACAAAGCTGCGGCCTTTGCGCATCTCTTCCAGCTTACCTTCTATACCGCTGCCCAACACACCAATTAAGGTTGAGATGATGAATATACCGCCAAGCGTTACCATAAAGGCTACTATCCTAAAGCCCCAGCCCATATCGCCACCCATAGTACCTGAGTCGAGTGTACGCATTAAGCTTACCCATACACCTTCTATAATACCCATAGGCTCTTCTCCTTCGGGGGCTATATGAAAGGCCCATAAAATAGTGCCTGCTATTAATACTACAAGAAACGAGAGCACAGCCAAAAGGCCAATCATGGCAATTGGGCCTTTGCTCATCAGGTTATCAAATTTGTAGCGGAGCTTTCCGCCAAACGTTACTTTATTCATGTAAAAGGTTTTTATAATAGGAGCTAAAAGTATTTAAAAAAATAATTTAAACAACGTTAAAAAATATCTGTACGCAAAAATGCAACAAGTGCAACCATTATAAACACAAGTGCTAAACCACAATAAAATGCACCAAATACAGGGTTTGGCAGTGTAAATAATTAACCTATATTTACCGCTTTGAAAACCTAAAAAACAGAAATAATTATGTCATTTTTTGCGAAAATTAAACAGATTTTTGGTGTGGGCACGGTTAAAGTAACCCTTAACGCACCTGCAACTTTTAACACTAACGACGGTGTTATTGAAGGTTCTATCCACCTGGAAGCTAAAAGCGACCAAACCGTATTAAGCCTTAAAGTAGAGCTGAAAGAAGAATACACCACAGGCCGTGGTGATGATAAAACCACCAAGACTTTTGAAATTGGTGAGATTAAGCTTCCGGGCTTTGATATGAAAAGCGGTGAGGTGAAAGACGTTGCTTTTACACTACCTTACTCTTACGCTAAATCGGACAACGAGGCTATGGCTGAAAAGGGTGGTGTTATGGGTGGCTTAGGTAAACTGGGCTCTATGGCTTCTGGTGAAAAATCGGAGTTCCGCCTATGGGTTACCTGCGATGTTAAAGGCGCAACGTTTGACCCGAATGATGTTAAGTCGTTGAAACGCGTTAAATAGTTCTCAGTTGCCGGTTCCCGGTTACCAGTAGAAATAAAATAAAGAGCCGTTTCCGCCTAAGGTGGATGCGGCTCTTTTAATGTGCTATTATTACCTTCCTCGTAATTATTTTCCCATCAGCAATAGAAAATTTCACTGCATACAACCCATCACTCAATTGGTGTGCAGGAACTTCTGTATTTTGAACATTGCCGGTATAGCTAAATACTAATTGCCCGCTGATATTGTATAACTCTACTTTGCAATTACCTTTTATGGTATTGGTTGATATACGAAGCACATTGTTAGCAGGGTTGGGGTAGATGGTGAAATCATTATCCGCAATTTCATTAACCCCTGTAGCCAGCGTGCTGTCTACTCCCCAGGCATAATCAATAGTATCGCCATCCATTATTATTTGGGCGTAATACACATATTGAGAATCTACATAATCGTAGTACCAATCCTCTGTAAATGTTGAGTTGTGTACTATGTTTTTAAAGTTGGTAAAGTCGCCATACAAACCGCTATCGCCTACCATTATTACCCACGATTGTCCGCCAACTGTCGGGCATGCACTTAAGCCACTAATGGTATTTAAACAGTTCCTTCTCACAGCAACATAACCTTCATCCTGGCGACCTAACAGCCATAAGCTGTCTTCGGAAACCTCATCAAAATCGCCTGTGCGCCAGTGTAGTGATACATCGGTTGAATCAAACTCCGGGCCTATAATATCTGGCGTAGACTCGGGCCTGTACATAATAAGCGCAAGGTTTTTCTTTTGCGCTACATAAGGCAGGTGGATGTTCTCGTTATTATCGTTACGCAATTCCCAGTCGGGGGTTATGTTGCCCGATGCTGTATAAACCGCCGTAGTGCCCACATTGGCAACGCAAGGGTATTGTTGAAAACCAACCTTGCCTTTCCAAAAATCCTGAATGGATGAAAGTGTAATAGAATGGTGTTTATAAATTGCAATATCCTGCCCGCAAATAACAGAGCTTTGCGATATGCAACTTAGTGCCTGCGACATAGCAGGGAAGCTTGTATCGGGGAAGAATGAAAGTGGCTCTAACAAAGCAAAATCAACATGGCCCCACATGTTAGAGTCGTTGAGTAGTTGTGCCGTTTCAAATACTACATCAGGATGAAAATACGCACCTGATGTCCATTGGAAAATTACTTTGTCGGTGTGTGCTTGCGATGCATTTAATGCAAACCCTTCCTGTAATGTATGGCCTACATGGTATAGCGTGTCTAATGTTGGTGTCCACGAGTTGATAACATCATCAACCGGCAAGGTAGACGACGCCAGAAACGCACCCGACGCCGAAGCATTATTAGGTGCCTGCCCAAAGCCTGTTAGTAGGTATATCAGGTTATTGTGGTTTTGCCCGTATGGATTTATATACTTACTTGGATAGTTGCGCCCTGCAGCGGGAAAGTATACCCCTTTATCGTTTGTCAGTTTTAAAAAGTCGCCAAGCAAGCGTTGTGCCGCCTGCGTAGCAAGTGTTTTTATTTGTTGGTCTTGTGCAAAGTCGGCAAGATTAAGCAATCCGCTGAAACTATACGGGCCGTAAACTGATGAGAAGAACTCGTAAAACCCGTAATCAACTTTTAGTTGCAAGTAATGCTTAAGGCGTGTTTCAAGGGTTGCATCAATGGGTCGGCCATATTTTTCGTGCAGCAGCCAGTCAGAACCCATCCACATAATCATATGGTTTTCGCTCCAGTAGTTGCGCATGGTATCGCCATAGTTAATCCAGTACGGAACAGAATTTAATACAGGTAAAATATCTGCATCATATTCACCATTGGTAAGAAACAAAACACGCACCAGTTCT
>JBIPNX010000194.1:0-4991 GCA_044378145.1 Flavobacteriales bacterium
TAAATCAATTAAAGGTATATTAGTTACAGGCAGGCCCTTCTTATTATTCAAATTTGCGTACCTCTTAGGTAAGAAGTATAATTTGCCCCGTGTTTTTGACTACAGGGATGAATGGAACTCACATCAATGGGTAACAGATGAGTCTTGGAGGAGAAAGATTATTACATCGTTTGAAAAACGAAGGGAAAAGAAATGGGTTCAGGGTGCATCATTAATTACTACATGTTCTGAAGAGTGGGCCAAACGCATTGCTGAGTTCACCAAAATAAGCAATACAAAGGTTATATATAACGGATATGATGAGGATGATTTTAAAAATGTAACACCTAAAGTGTTTAAAGAATTTGTTTTGGTACACAGCGGTACGCTATATGCAACACAAAATATTAAAATATTTAATGAGGGGTTAAAGTTGTTCTCTAAAAAATTCCCTGATGTTAAAATTGTTGTTCAATTTCCGGGTTTAACATATAGTTTAGACCAGACTCAAAGAATTAGAAAGCAATTTGCCTGGCTTGGAGAAAACCTTATAATTTTAGAACGGATACCTAAATCTGAACTTCTTTCAATAATGATGGGTGCTAAACTGTTAATAATGTTTGGTATTGAACACGGTATACATGGCCATCATTCAAGTAAAATTTTTGAATATTTACGTTGCAATGTTCCTATATTACTCTCACCCACTGATTGTGATGTTATGGACGATTTAATAAAAGAAACAAATACAGGTATTATTGGCTTATCTGTAAAAAACGTAGCCGATAACCTAGAAAAGGTTTACTTTAATAAATATATTTATAGCCCTAATATTAAAACTATAGAGAACTATTCAAGAGAATCTCAGGCTAAAAGGCTTGCCGAATACTTAGACGAGTATGTAAAATAATATAAGGCCTTTACAAAGATCTATTTAGTAGCTTATATATGCTGTAAATAAAATCAAGTTTTTTCTCATCATTAGGATAGTCTCTGTAAATCTTAGCTGGTAAATTCATAATTATATTAAAATCATTAATATGAATGCCCAGCTTTTTGCAGATATAAGCTTTTTCTTCTGCAGCTTTTTCAGTGTTGAATGATTTATGGCTTAACTCTTCAAGAGCCAATTTCCGTGTAGTTTCGCCAGCACAAATTTGTGTAGATAGCGTAGCTCTTCTGTAATCTATATTGAACTTCTCCGGTAATATATATGATTGAACAAAACCGGTATACTTAGATTCATAATGCTTACCACCATAGTATTTCCAACCTAATTCATTTTCCAGAATAGTCATTGCTTCGGCCTTGCTAAATGGTACATAGTTTAGCATATATACCATTCGTATTCCTTTAAATATTTTGTAGTACGCCTCCTCTTTCCAACCGAAAAGTGGGAATGTTTTTATTTTTTTTGCACCAAAATTTTTAAGGATATACTTTAAATACTTTACATCTTTTGCATTATAATGCCATGTTTTGGGTAATATGCCTTCGGTGGCAAAGTTGCCTCCGCTAATTATATATTTAATCCCGTGTTCTGCGGCTATTTTATGTAAGGCAGCAGGTATGGCTATATCTGTCGGGGTTTCCATTTCTGGTATAGATGCCTTAAAAAAAGCCAGTTGAATGGTTTTAAACTCATCCCAGTCTAACACATAGCTTTGGTAATCTAAACCTAGTTTATCAGCAATGTTTTTAATGTTTTTTACAGATATTTCAGAGTTCCAGCCATTATCCATATGCACAAGCAGAGGACGTAAACCCAATTGCTTTGATAAATAAGCAACATAAGAACTATCAATACCACCGCTAATGCCAATAACACAATCGTATTCTTTATTTTTACCTGATTTTTTTATTCTCTCAACAATAGCCTCTAGCTGCCTGTCACTTTCTTCGCCCAGGTAAACACGTTGTGCAATTCTGGCAAAATAGTCTTTGCAATGGTTACAATAACCTCTGTTATCAAAAGTTATATCTATATCAGAGGTGTCCATAACACAACGGGTACACTGCTGATATATTCGGTTTGACATTGTCATAATTTTTCTCAAATAAATTTTATTTCCGATTTCTCGGGATAACTAATTAATACACCGTTGCGTGTTCCTTTATATACAAATATACTACCTCCAGCCAAACCATTTGCATAACCTTGTTGGTAACACTCTTTTAAGTGATTTAAATTTCCAGCTCCACCTAAAGCAACAACCGGAATAGTAACAGCTTCGGCAATAGACCTAACCATATTTATATCGTAGCCCCCCATTAATCCATCGCGTTCTATAGATTGTATTATTATTTCTCCAGCCCCTTTCTGCTCCATCGCTTTTGCAAAATCAATGGGGTTTAATCCGGTTCCTTTTGTACCTCCATTTGTCCATGTTTGCATCTTGCCTAAAAACTTACTCTTAAAATCAATACATACAGCTATGGTTGATGACCCAAATGCATCAGCTGCCTGTGCTATAAAATCCGGGTTTTCTGCTGCATAACTATTTATTACAACTTTCTCTGCTCCGGCAGCAATAATATCCTGTATGTTTTCTAGAGTTTTTATCCCACCGCCTACAGCAAATGGCATGTTAGCCTCTTCGCCAACTTCGTGCACAAAGTCTAGAGATATTAGCCTGTTTTCTTTGGTTGCATCGATATCTAAAAATACAATCTCATCAGCATTCGAATCATTAAATATTTTTACAGCGTTTATTGGGTCGCCAATATATTTATGGTCTTTAAATTGCTTCGATTTGACCAAACCGCTGCCTTTAAGCAATAAAACAGGTATTATTCTGGGCCGTAACATTATAAAGCAATAAAATTGTTCAATAATCTAACTCCTAATTCGTGGCTTTTTTCCGGATGGTATTGTACTCCAAAAATATTGTCTTTTTCTACAGCCGATGGAAAACTATATTCATAATCTGTTAGGTTCAATATATCTTGCTGGTTATTGCATTTAAAATGGTACGAATGCACAAAGTAAAACTCAGATGAATCAGGTATGCCTTTCATCAACATACTCTCTTTTGTATTAGTAATTTGATTCCATCCTGTGTGTGGTATTTTGTATCTCAATTTGTCTGAAACATTAAAATGCACAACGTCTGCATCAAACCAGCCTAAACCTTCAGCATTCCCTTCTTCACTTTTTTTAGCCATTAATTGCATGCCTAAACAAATACCCAATATAGGTTTCTTTTTTATTAAAACGTTCTCATTTAAAGTTTCCAATAAGTTCAGATTTCTCAGATTATCCATTGCTTTGCCAAAATGCCCAACCCCCGGTAATACAATTTTATCTGCGTTGTTAATTTCTGCCGGATTTGATGTTACAGTAATATCGCCACCAAGTTTTCTGAATTTCTTTTTTACAGAAAACAGGTTGCCCATTCCGCAATCTATTATTACTACTTTGCTATGCATTTTATTT
The DNA here is from genome assembly GCA_044378145.1 of Flavobacteriales bacterium. GTDB lineage: Bacteria > Bacteroidota > Bacteroidia > CAMBQF01 > CAMBQF01 > CAMBQF01. The sequence goes on from JBIPNX010000194.1 coordinate 3,416, forward strand.
GCCATTTAATTATTTATCACTAATTGCATTTATTATGCCTGCAAGCTTTTTAGTTTGTATTTTTCTTGAAAACTGCTCTGTATTTAACGATTTACAAGGAACATAGCCGTGTTCTTTAAAAACAGAATATAAATCAGCTAGTACATTTTTTAAATGTTCTCTGTCTTTAACTATTATACCTGAATTTGTTTCTTTTAATAGTTCTGATTGTAATTGAGGAGAGTTTGGTTCATCCTCTTTTAAATTATAAAATTTTTCTTTTAATTCCTTTGCTTCTGTATCATCAGCATAGCAAAGCAGTATCTGCCGTTTTATACCTAAATAGTCATATATTTTAGTTCCCATGTATGAATAATAGTTAAATAAAACCATTACATTATTCTTAGTAACCTCGGCCAACAATATATCATTATTTAATTTGGGGTAAATTAAAACAACCTTAGAAAGACTTGGAAACTCTGCAATAATATTTCGTATGCTGTTTTCGATATTAATACCATAAAAATTTACCCTTATAGGCTTATCCGGGTTTTGGGTAATATACTCTGATATGGTTTTTAAAAAGCCATGTATAGGGTGCCATTCTAATATTGTACCAACAAAGCCAATAGAAAATACATCGCTGTTTTGTTTTACTTCTGCTGTTTTTTCTATAGCCTGTGGGTCGTATCCGTTTGGTAATATGTAATATTTGTTATTTGGTAAAAGGCTTTTGATTTTTTTTTCAAAAAATTCAGATACAGTTACTATTGCAGATGCCGAAGAAACTATATTTTTTTCTACTGTTTCATAATAATTTTTAAGGATAATGTTCTTGTAAACATTAATGTTTTGCGACCATGGGTCTCTGTAATCTGCAATCCATGGGATGCTATATTTTTTTCCTAAAGAACTTGCATATTTAAGCAAAACATAAGGCTCTGCAGTGGCTATAATACAATCAACCTTATTATGCTTCAAATAATCATCGGCGGCATAATATAAGTTTGCTTTAGGCCCTTTAAATGTTAAGTATTGTATAATCTCGTAATAAGCCGATACTCCTTTTCTTAGCCACGAGTATTTACTTTCGCCGTACTTTAAAAGAAGCCTGTTAGCAAAATTAGGTTTGTATGGGGCACGTAAAATGGTGCCATACTGCCCAACCTCTTCAATAACTGTGTCTTTTTCGCTATGGGCTATATAGTCAAGGTGGCTGTTGTATTTATTGCCCCATTGGCGGGTAACAACAATAGGGTATACCCCAAATTCATAGAAATACTTATACCAACTATGTGGTCGCAAAGCCCCCACAGATACGTATGGTGGAAAATCATAAGCTAGTATTAGTACTTTCTTCATCTCGAGACAACCAAATCCAAATAACCCACAAATATAAAGAAAATAATCAACTATATAGCCGCTTTTAGCATGTCTTTAACCCTTGTATTGTTGGGGTTTAGCTTAAGTGCACGATGCAGGTAAGGTCTTGCCTTTTCCGGTTGGTTGCGGTAGAAATAAAGGCCTGCTTTGTTCAGTAATGCCTGCTCATAATCTGGGTCTAAGGCCAGGGCCTGGTCGTAAAGGGTTTCGGCCT
>JBIPNX010000195.1:0-4981 GCA_044378145.1 Flavobacteriales bacterium
CAGTTGATATTCCATATCAAAGCTCTTTTTACCAAGCCTTGAAACACGGGTTTTAACCACCAGATTATCGCGGAAGAAAATAGGTACTTTATAGTCTATAATAGCCTTGGCTACAATAATACCACGCGAGTTCCAATTTACATTGGCGCCCAACACTGCACGAAAATAGTTTATACGGGCATACTCCATAAAGCTCAGGTATATTGAGTTGTTTACGTGCCCAAGCATATCGGTATCAACAAAGCGAATTTGTACCGGTGTTTTATGCTTAAATAAATCGTCGTGCTTTTCCATAGCGTATATAGTATTACTTATACAAAAATATCCATCTAAAGCTATATTTAATACTGTATTTAAATAGGCTATCAACACAGATTTTAACAATTAAATTTTGCTATATTTGTTTATGAAGAAAACTTTACTCGCTCTAACAGTTCTCCTAGCCATTACCAATCAAGCATTTGCCGCCGGTGGCGGTCCCGATGCTTACGGTTACACATGGCGCGACAGCAACGAATCTAACGGTCCGGTTTACAACTGGATTGACATTGAAAACATCCCCGGATCGGTAGATATAAAGCTACTGTCTGACGATAATTTCCGTGGCCCACAGCCCATAGGCTTTCCGTTCCATTACTATTGGTACGATGTAAACACCTTTTACGCCGGCTCTAATGGTTATATATCGTTTGGCCCTGCGCAGTTGTCGCATCCGTTCCCAACCATGCCATTAGCGGGTTTGCCTAACGATATTATAGCACCCATGATGAGCGACCTCAACTTTGATGGTCTTGGAAACATTGGTTCATGTTGGTATTACACTACCCCCGGTGCTGATAGCCTTATTGTATCGTGGATTGATGTTCCATTTTACAACGTGGCAGCCCCTGGTTATACAGGCGCTAACAGCTTCCAGATTATATTATCTAAACTGGATAGCTCAATTACCTTTCAGTACAAGAAACAAGAAGGGACCTACACCGCGCTAACCACGCAGTTTATGTCTATAGGTATAGAAAATAACTCGGGCAACGTAGGCCTGCAATGCTGGTACGATATCTACCCACAAGAGAACTATGCTATCAAATTCTACCACCCGGTAAACTCTACCTACCAGGTGACTGATGCCGCTACTATCTATAATGATAATACCGATACAGGAGGCCTTTTCCTTTCTAAGAACGGGTCGCCGTACACTATGAGTACGCTGGTTAAGAATACGGGCAACCAAAGCTCTGCAGCCTTTCCTGTATTTATGCGCGTAGTTAATACCGGCAATGCCATACAGGCACAAGACAATATGCAGGCCCCTGCTTTTACTCCGGGGCAGCAACAACTCTTAACATCAGCCAATACGTTTAACCCAGCCAATACAGGGCGTTTCAGATTTATTACCGATACCCAGTTACCGGGCGATATTACCCCGAGTAATAACTCTAAGGTGCAGGAACTGGTGGTTGTAGACACAACTGTAAGCACCATGCGCCTAAGCTTTGATGATAACTCTAACGAGGGAGTTGGCTTATCGTGGAATGGTGGCGAAGGTGGTGCGGCCATTTACTTCATCCCCCCATTCTACCCTTGTAAACTTACAACCACCCACTACTTTATATTAGACAACCCGCTATTGGCCGACTTTACAGCCAATGTATACGACGATGATGGGCTTACCGGACTTGCCGGAACTTTGCTTGATTCAGTGTACGTATTCTCATCAGTAATAAACGCAGGTACCTGGAATGACATTCCACTTGAAACACCTGTTACCATTACCTCCGGTGGCGTTTACATAGCCTGGAAAATGGAGGGTGAAGGCATACTACTTGGGCAAGACCAAACACCTCCATTCAGCAACCGTACCTTCGAGATACTATCTAATACCCTTAGTATATACCGCTACCGCGATATTGAGGACGTTATGATTAATGCCACTATTGAAAAATCAGGCGTTGGCATTAATGAAGATGCTGCAGGTGTTATAGTAAACGTATGGCCGCAACCCGCTGCAGACCTTGTCTACATTAAGGTGGAAACCAAAGCTAATGAGAACTCTATGCCGGTATCGGTTTACAACCTAAACGGCCAAAAAGTACTGAGCGACAATATGCCGCTTAAAGCCAATACCGCATCGGTTAAAGCCCTTGATGTATCGGGCTTAGCTAACGGATTGTATGTAGTACAAATTGGCGATAACATCCGCAAAAAAGTATTGGTTGCCCGCTAAATAGTAAACAACCCATAATTGATAACTGACAGCCCGTATTGAAAAATATGGGCTGTTTTGCTATATTTTTGGAGTATGATTAGGACCACAGAATCGGAATCACGCTATAATAACCTGGAGTTGATGAGCACCCGCGAGCTGCTTACCAACATGAACACCGAAGACAAAACTGTCCCCCTTGCAGTAGAAGCTGCTATGCCCCAACTGGAGGCACTTGTTAACGCAGCCTTTGAGCGCCTTAACAACGGCGGCCGTTTGTTCTACATTGGGGCCGGCACCAGTGGCCGTTTAGGTATTGTAGATGCATCCGAATGCCCACCAACCTTTGGTGTGCCCCACGGCTTGGTTATTGGCCTTATTGCCGGTGGCGATGCCGCCATACGCAAGGCTGTTGAGTTTGCCGAAGACAGCACCGAACAAGGCTGGGCCGACTTACAAGAACATAACATTAACGAGTACGACTTTCTTGTTGGCATTGCAGCATCGGGCTCTACGCCGTATGTGGTAGGCGCTTTAAACAAGGCACGCGAGCATGGCATTGGCACAGGTTGTATAGTATGCAATACAGGCAGCCCTGTTGCAGCAGCGGCAGAGTTTCCCGTAGAGATTGTGGTGGGCCCCGAGTTTGTTACCGGTAGCACCCGAATGAAATCGGGCACGGCACAAAAACTGGCCTTAAATATGCTCTCAACCTCACTGATGATAAAGCTTGGACGTGTTAAGGGCAACCGCATGGTTGACATGCAACTATCTAACAACAAGCTGATAGACCGCGGCACCCGCATGGTTATGGAAGCTTTAAATATTGACTACGACCAGGCAGCGGCATTGCTTAAAACCCACGGCAGTGTGCGCAAGGCGGTAGATGCCGCTAAGGGCTAAGCCTGCACAGTCCTTCGGGTAGTAAGCCAACCAACAAGGCTGCCAACAGCCATTACTATTACAAATATCCCTCCTACATCAAAAGGCTTAATGGCTATAGGGTAAGGCATAGAGCCCTCTCCCGCCATCAATATCCATTGGAATTGCAATTGTCCTATGCATAGCGCCAAACCGGCTAATACGCCTGTTAAGGTACCTATAAACACAATTAAAAAGCCCTCGTTACGGAATATGCTATGAAGCATGGCACTATCTGCACCCAAGGCCCTAAGCGTGTTCGCATCGTTGTTCTTCTCTACTATCAGCATGGTTAATGAGCCCATGATATTAAAAATGGCTATCAGCATTATCAGGGAAAGGATCAGGAACAACGCCCATTTCTCTGAGTTGATAACCTTATATAGCAACTCATGCAGTTGAAAGCGGTTCTTAATGGTATAATCAGTACCCAACAGGTTTTGAATATCGGTGCGGGCTTTTTCTACATCAGTCCCAGGCTTTAGCTTCAACTCCAGCGAACTGATAGAACCCTCGCGTTGCAAGAGTTCCTGCGCAAACCACAGCGGGGTTATAATGTATTTGTTATCGTACTCGGGCTGGTTTTGCACACTAAATACCCCCGATGCATAGAGCGTACGCGTAGCAAAAGCGTCCATAGCATTTACCGTGCCTTTGGTATTTCGTTTAGCCGAATACACGCTTATGGGCGTCATAATATCGTTAATGGCAATGCCCAGCTTTACCGCAACGCCATACCCTACAACCGATGCCGCTAAGGTATCGGTACCTAAAAAGTAATCGCCATCAACAATAAGAGTATCAATACCGCTAACCTTTGGGTAGTTGGGGCTAACGCCTTTTACGGTAGCAATGGCCTGCTTTTCGCCGTAGCGGAGCAACACACTTTCTTCTAAGGTATAGGCTGTTTGTTCAACATACCCCAGGCCTTTCAGCTTGTTCTCAAACAGGCTGTCAGCAATAAAGGTTTTGCCCTTTGCGGGACTGATTACAATATCAGCATCAAAGGCTTTGTAAAGGTCGGTGATGGTTTTTTCTAAGCCGTCGAACGCTGAGATAACAATAACCATAGCTGCTGTAACCACCGCTACTGTAAAGGTGGAAATAGCCGATATTATATTAATAATATTGTGCGACTTCTTAGAGAAGAGGTACCGGCGTGCTATGAAAAAGGGTAGATTCACTTTGTAGTATCTGTAATGCCTACTATGTTCTTAATTCTGTTTGCGTATTCTTTAGCCAATTTATCCTGATTTAACATCGTATCCCAAAGATTGCGCTTAAATAAATTACCGGGCCTTAAAATATATTTATCACCATTAATAATTAATGTTATAAAAATTGCCCTACCCATAACCTTATTAAACTCTGTCTTTATTATCACATTATCAATACTATACTCTTTTATAATTTCACCTTTGCTAAATACTATTTTTCTGCTTTTACGGTCAAGAAAAAAATTATAGTAACACCTGAAATTATACCAATAACTATAACTAATTAATAACACAGAAATCACTATTATTATGATAGTTCCAGTCACAGTAAAATGCAGCTTCCCGCCGAAATAAACTCTAATAATTGTATCAAGTATTATAAAACCATAAATTATGTAAAGCGGAAACAACATCAGGATAAAGCCCAATGTTCTATCTTTTTTGCTCATATAGCTTAGCCTTAACATACTAAAACCATCCTTTACTTTCTTTACCAATAAATAAGCCGTCGTCCCTTATTTCTATAGGATAGCGCCTAAGGGCATTGCCGCCGCAGGTTTTTTCAAAGCCCGTATCAAGGTCGAACTTATAACGGTGGTATGGGCATACCAGGCAATTATGCTCATCGGCCCAGGCTTCA
>JBIPNX010000196.1:0-4969 GCA_044378145.1 Flavobacteriales bacterium
TTAAATTGGCAGGGCAGTGTGGCAAACTTAAGTGCTGCCTTAACTACGAGCTGGATAGCTATTTGGACGCTATTAAAGATTTCCCCGAAAACGATAAGCCTATTGAAACCCAAAAAGGCCTGGCAGTGCACATGAAAACGGATATTTTCCGCCGCACCATGTGGTATGCCTACAAAGACAACATGGGCTTGTTTATCCCTATGTCGGTTGATAGGGTAAAAGAACTACAGGCGCTAAACGCCCAGGGTATTAAGCCCGAAGAGCTGGTTGTTGAGGTAGCCAAACTACCGGGTAAAAAAGAGCCTGACTTTGAAAACGTAGTAGGGCAGGACAGCCTTACCCGCTTTGACAGGACTAAGAAAAAGCCAAACAACAAGCGCAAAGGCGGCAACAAAAACCGCCCTCAAGGGCCAAACCCCGTTAACCAGAACACCGGTGGCGACAAAGGGCCTGAGAACAAACCCGAGAATAAAAACCAGGGAGGCAACAACCAAAACCGCCCACCGCGCGACAACAGCAACCGCCCACCGCGCGACAATAGTAATCGTCCGCCAAGGGATAATAACAACCGCCCACCGCGCAATAATAACAACCGCAACCGTGGGCCAAAGCCACCGCAAGGTCCGCCACAAGGGCCACCTACAGAATAATACATGAAAAGGTTAACAGGTATATTGGCTGTTACAGCCCTTTTGCTCTTTGCAGCATGCGACAATAGCCGCATTTTCGAGGAGAATAAAAAGATTGATGGCAGCAAGTGGAACTCTAACCAACCGGTAGAGTTTGAGGTTGAAATTGCCGATACCAACCAGGCGGTTAATGCCTACATAAACCTGCGCAATACCCCCGATTATCAGTTCTCTAACATATTCCTGTTTTTGACTACTACCTTCCCTAACGGCAAGGAGGCTAAAGACACCCTTAATTGCCTGCTGGCCGATAAAAACGGCAAGTGGATGGGCAAAGGTGCTGGCGATTTATTAGACAACCGTATCATGCTTAAACGCAATGTGTATTTCAATCAAAAAGGGAAATACAAATTCAGATTGGAGCATGCCATGCGTGTAGACCCATTGCCTAACATTACCGATGTTGGCTTTAGGATAGAGAAAGCAGAGGCAAAATAAAAATGTAATTATAATTTATAACATGTCATTTTTTACAAAATTCAGTAAGTTTTACGGCGAGGCCCTTTATGCAAAGCAGCATCTAAAGGCATTTAGGGCAGATGTTAAGAACGCATGGAATTTGGCTTTTGAAAAAGAAACCATTGAATTAAATGGCATAAAACTTTTGCTGGATAAGAATTTTGTTTCGGATAATATAATTAAAGAAATGTACCGGGGTAATTATGAAAAGCCCGAAACAGCCATGCTTAATCTGGCATTAACCCCATCTGACAGGGTGTTTGAGTTAGGCACAGGCTTAGGATATAATGCCATAACCGCAGCAAAAATTATAGGGGCTAAAAATGTAATTACCTACGAAGCAAACCCTGGGCTTATTGATATTATTAACCGTAACTGTGCACTAAATAGCCAGCCTGTACAGGTAGTAAATAAATATTTGGTTACTGATGATGATGCTCGTACAGAGGCTGAATTTTATGTTTCTAAAGACTTTTGGGAGTCGGGCAGTACCGATACCGGTAACCGTACCAAAATAACTGTTCCTACTGCAAAGCTGTCGGAAGAGCTGGATAGGTTTAAGCCTACTTTTTTAGTTTGTGATATTGAAGGGGGCGAGATATTTCTGCTTAAACAACCACTGCCCAAATACATTAAAAGGATAATAATAGAAACCCACCCGTTTTACGATTTTGTTGGAGATAAAGCCAATACCGAATTTTTAAAAGGGTTGATGGATCAGGGCTTTAACCTGGCAGGTAGGTTTAACTGGGGTAACACGTGTATGCTTGAAAGGCCCGATTAATAAGCAATATGCATACCATGAAAACGTCTTTAACCTTTTTGCTTTGCCTTATTTCCACACTGGCATTTTCTATTGATATGTACCATAAAGGCGATGAGCTTTTTGTGCATGCTCCCTCCGGGTTAAAGCTGCGCACAACGCCCGATGGTGATGCTGTTGTTACTGTGCCCTATGGTAGCAAACTCAAAGTGCTTGAGAATAAAATAATGAACCCATCGAAGATGGTAGATGGCCTGCAAGGCTGTTGGGCCAAGGTTGATTTTGACGGTAAAACAGGGTTTATTTTTGATGGGTATTTATCGTTTTTGCCTACTCCCAAAGCTCATCATGCCCAGTTGCTGGATTATTGCCGCGATGCCTTTACCGAAGTAACTCCGTTGCTTATATCGTCGTTTTCCGATTGTGCTGACGATACAGAGGGATTGAATGTATATGAGAACCACATACAGGTGTTTAAATACAAAGACAAAACCATAGTTTATAGTAATAATTCGGGCTACGAGTGGGGAGAAGAATGTATAACCGTAACGGGTATTAGTAACGAAGAGGCTTACCTGATTGCAACTTACATTTACCGCGACCAGATTAAAACCGCTGACACGTATTTTAAAGCCAATAAATACCCGGAGCATGTTAGTCCGGAGGCATATACCAAATACGTTCAATATCCTAAAACAGATTGTTTCAAGCTTCAGCTAAATACTGATGGTTGCGATCAGGAATTATTGATTAATAAGCGGATGCGTGATAATGTAGCCTGTATAAGACTATACGCAGGCTGCTAAAGTTCTCTTTCCATTAACGCTTCGGCAAAGTCTTTCAGGGCCGATGTATCAAAACTGTCCAGCGCATTTAAATGCTCAATGGCAATGGTATAGTAGCGTGTTTTTTCGGCTTCGGCTTGGGGCAATACACCCGCTTTTTCAAACAGTGATTTTACCTTCGGCACTTTCTCGTTTACATCGTAGGTAGGGCCACTGTACCAGTCGATAAGCTCTTCGCGGCTTTCGGTATCGGCCAGCTCCAGCGACTTTAAATACAGGAATGTTTTTTTGTTAGCTATAATGTCGCCACCCGGTTGTTTGCCAACTTTCTCTGGCTCACCAAACACATCCAATATATCATCGTGCAACTGGAATGCAATACCCAGGTTCAACCCGAACTGGTATAAATGCTCGGCCTGGTCGGCATTTGCGCCACCTGCCAGCGCCCCGATTTTTAACGATGCTGCAAGCAATACCGCTGTTTTCAGGGTTATCATATTGATGTAATCGCCAATGCTAACACTGTCTAATATTTCAAAGTCAAGGTCAAGTTGCTGGCCTTCGCATACCTCTAAAGCCGTCTTGTTAAAGCAGGCCAGTACCTCTTTAATCACCGTAGGGTCTACCTGTGCAATTTGCTCGTAAGCCAGTACAAACATTGCATCGCCCGATAGTATGGCTGTGTTGGTATTCCACTTTACATACACCGTTTGCTCGCCACGGCGCAGCGGGGCGGCATCCATAATATCATCGTGCAGCAAGGTAAAGTTGTGGAACAATTCTATGCCCAATGCAGGGTGAAGGGCTTTGTTTGCATCGCCGCCAATGGTGCGTGCTGCCAGCATACACAATGCCGGGCGCAGGCGTTTGCCACCCAAGGCAATAGTATAATTTATTGGCTCGTAAAGGCCAAGCGGTTCGCGGCCCGGCAGCAGGTTTTTCAATTGCTCGTCGACCATGCGGGCATAGCCGCCTATTTCTTGTAATTGATGTGGCACAACACGTTTATTTAAATGCAAAGTTATAAATTGGCAGTTGATATGAGAAAGCTTAATTACCTGATAGCGATAGTATGTTCAGTTGCCTGCACAATTAGCAATGCACAAACAGCACCTTTTGACAGTGCCTACGCCCGCCAGATGGTGGATACACTGGCATCGCCTTTTTCGCTGGGGCGTGGGTATTACCGCAATGGCGACGAGAATGCAGCCAACTTAATTGCTACCGAATTCTTTAAGCACAACATTCAACCGTTCGAAAAAAACAATTACTACCAGCAGTTTCATTTTTCGGTAAATACGTTTCCGCACCAGGTAAATGTTGCGTTAAAAAACAGGCAGCTAAAGCCGGGTGCTGATTTTATCATATCGCCCGAAACGCCTACCGTTAAAGGCACATACAAGGTTGCGTGGGTTGATAGCAACATTATTAACGACCGTGCAAGGCTGGATAAATTCATTGGTAAAAAGTACCCCAAAAAGTTTGTGCTGTTTAACATGAAAGGGGTGGTTGATGAAACGACTAAGAAAATTGTAGGCAAGGTTATAGCCGATAATACCATTGGCGCAGCAGGTATTGGGGTGATACGGGACAAGCTTACCTGGAGCGTTTCTACCACAGTAGAGAACTTTCCTACGGTTGAATTTTTAACTGGTGTTATCAAGAAGAAAAAGGAGGCTAAAAAGATTACCATTGATGTACAAAACCAGTTTTTTGATGATTACACCGGCCGCAATGTGCTTGGTTTTGTAAAGGGTACAGAAAAGCCCGATAGCTTTATCGTATTCTCATCGCACTACGACCACCTGGGTATTATGGGAACTGAGGCTATTTTTTACGGCGCAAACGATAATGCCAGCGGCTGTTCTATGATGCTGTCGCTAGCTAAGCATTACGCTAAAAACCCTGCTAAATACAGCATGGTGTTTATTGGTTGGGGTGGCGAAGAGCTGGGCCTTTTGGGCTCTTTTAACTTTGTAGAAAAGCCTGTTTTTCCGTTGGAGAAAATCAAGTTTATGGTTAACCTGGACATTATGGGTACGGGCGATGATGGTATTACCGTGGTTAACGGCACAGGGCATAAGGCTAAGTTCGATTCATTGGTTTCCATCAACAAAAAACTAAACCTGCTTAAAGAAATTAAGATACGCAACAACGCCCCTAACAGCGACCATTACCCGTTTGTAGAGAAAGGTGTGCCTGCGGTTTTTATCTATACCATGGGTGGCATTAAGGCCTATCACGATATTTACGACAAGCGCGAAACCCTTCAT
>JBIPNX010000197.1:0-4967 GCA_044378145.1 Flavobacteriales bacterium
TGTTGAAAGAGCCCATAATATTAGCCATTGAAAGTTCGTGCGATGATACCTCGGCTGCCATAGCCCGGGGTACCGATATTTTGAGCAACCTTACTGCCGGCCAGGCTATACACGAGCAATACGGTGGTGTGGTGCCCGAATTAGCATCGCGTGCTCACGAGCGCAACATTGTTCCCGTTGTTGATGCAGCAATTAAAGCGGCAGGTATTACTGTAAACGATATAGATGCTGTTGCCTTTACCCGCGGGCCGGGATTGATTGGGTCGCTACTGGTAGGCTCCTCATTTGCCAAGGCTTTTGCATTGGTGCGCAAGCTTCCCTTGTTGGAGGTTAACCACATGCAGGCGCATATACTAGCCCATTTTATTACTTCCGACCCTGTTATTACCAGAGAAATCGGTGGTTTTTATGAGGGTAAACCCAAATTCCCGTTCTTATGCCTTACAGTTTCCGGTGGGCATACCCAACTGGTAGTAGTTAAAGATTATTTTGATTTTGAAATTGTAGGCGAAACCTTGGACGATGCCGCAGGTGAAGCATTTGACAAAACTGCTAAGCTTTTAGGACTACCCTACCCCGGTGGTCCCTTAGTTGATAAATACGCTGAATTGGGTAACCCCGATAAGTTCAAATTTGCCAAGGCCCGCGTACCCGATTTCAACTACAGCTTTAGCGGGTTAAAAACATCGGTGCTGTATTTTTTACAGGCCGAGGTTAAGAATAACCCAAACTTTGTAGCCGAAAACCTAAACGATTTATGTGCCTCTATCCGCAAAACCATTGTGGCTATGTTGATAGAAAAATTGCAAAAAGCGGCAACAGAACTAAACATCAAACACCTGGCTATTTCGGGTGGTGTATCGGCAAACAAAGGCTTGCGTACTGAGTTAAATAAATTAGCCCAGGTAAATGGTTATCAGGTATTTATACCGCCAATTGAATATTGCACAGACAATGCTGCCATGATAGCCATTACCGGTTACTTTAAATATATACAAGGCATTTATGCCGACCAATCTGCTACCCCTGTTGCACGTTATCCACTGGCATAAAACTAAACCGTAACTAAATCGTTATACATTTGCTTTTATACTTATGCTTACATATATAAAAATACTACGGTTACCTAACTTACTGCTACTGGCTTTAGCCATGTATTGCGTACGTTTTTTCTTAATAGGCACATGGCTGCATGAAGCCAATACTTGGTTTAGCAGTATACCTACAGACAGGCCCATTACTTTTTCTATGAGCAATAGCCTGTTCGCTTTACTGGTTATTTCATCTATACTAATATCAGCCGCAGGTTACATTATCAATGATTACTTTGATATGAAGAGTGACAACGTAAACCGTCCCGGCAGTAATAAGGTGGGCAAAGGCGTATCTCGACGTATGGCTATGCTGTTACATATTGTACTAAATGTTATTGGTATTATAATAGGCGCTTACCTTGCTTATAAATGCCATGTTATACGTTTGGTTGGCCTACAATTATTTACAGTAGCAGGGCTATGGTTTTATTCAGCCTACCTAAAAAAAAGTACCGGATTTGGAGAATTGGTCCTATCTTTTTTAATAGCGCTAATACCTGTTACAGTTTACCTGTACGAATATTATTATGGCTTTAGAGATTTGGCACTTGAGTTATATAAACAAAAAATTGACCTGCCACCATTTGCACAATTGGGAGTACTGCCTTTTGTTATTTTAGGCTATGCAGCTTTAGCTTTCCTTACCGATTTTATCCGTCAGAATTTTAAAGACCTTGACAATATGGCCGGCGACAAGCAAAGCAAAAACAATACACTGGCTGTTACCTGGGGCGAGACCAACACCCGCTACCTTGCACTAACATTAAGCATTGTAGTATTTAGCCTTATTGCCTTGTTTGAATACGTAATGTGGAACTGGGGCTTAAAATATACCCTTTGGTATGCTATGGCTTTTGTACAACTACCTTTAATGGTGAGCATTGTAATAGCTATACGTGCCCGCTCTAAAAAGCAGTACACCATACTTAGCCGTTTATTATATGTTATTATGATTGCAGGTGTATTATCTATGCCTGTATTGTATTTTGATATTAAATTGTAGCCCTGAATGGAGCCAACCAATAAAATAAAATGCCCCAATTGCGGCCACGAATTTAACCCAGATGTTGCCCTGTCTGCCCAGATTGAGGAGCATCTGCGGAAAGAGTATGCCCAAAAACAGGTAGAGAAAGAGCAGGAATTTAAGAAGCGGGAAGAAGACCGCAGGCAGGAGTTTGAGAATAAAGAAAAACAAATACAGGAGCAAAAAGCGGAACTGGAAAGACAAAAGGCATCGGCCGATGCTACCATAAAAAAGAAACTGGAGGAAGAACGCGAGCGTATTATACAGGAAGAGCGTAAAACCCTTCAGGAAAAACAGGGTGCCTACCTTAAACAGGTAGAAGATGAGAAGAAAGTCCTTTTTGAAGAGAAGTTGAAACGGGAGGCTGAAACCCGCGAAAAGGATATGGAACTTATTAAGCTGAAAGATGCAGTTGCTAACCAGCGCCAGGCAATAGAGCTGGAACTGATGCAAAAAATGCAGGCTGAAAAAGTTCAACTGGAAGAAAGTATCCGCAAGGTAGAGCAGGAACGCAATGCCATGATAATTGCTGAAAAGGAAAAACAACTGGAAGACCAGAAGAAACTAATTGCCGAAATGCAACGCAAGTCTGAACAAGGCTCTATGCAAATGCAGGGCGAGGTTTTAGAACTGGCTTTAGAAAATATGCTACGCGAAGCATTTCCTTTTGATATTATTGATGAAGTGGGCAAAGGGGTTCGTGGGGCCGATGTTATTCAAACTGTGCGCAACAAATACAGCCACGAATGCGGCAAGATTATTTACGAAACCAAGCGCACCAAAAACTTTGAACACAGCTGGATTGAGAAGTTAAAGCATGATATGGTAGGCCAAAAGGCCAATGTAGCCGTATTGGTTACAGAAGCTTACCCAAAAGAACTAGACCGCTTTGGTATTATTGACGGAGTCTGGGTGTGTAAGTTTGTAGATATTAAGCCACTGGTAATGCTGCTACGCGATACCATGGAGAAGATACATGCTGCAAGCTCAGCACAAGAGAATAAAGGCGATAAAATGGTGTTGCTATACAGCTACCTTACGGGCAATGAGTTCCGCCACCAGATAGAAGCCATTGTTGAAGGCTTTAAAGCTATGGAAGATGGGCTTAGCAGTGAGAAAAAAGCTATGCAGCGTATTTGGAAAGAACGCGAAAAGCAATTGGAAAAAGTACTAACTAATACCATTGATTTTTACGGTTCGGTGCGTGGTATTGCAGGCTCATCAGTCCCTGAAATTAAAATGCTTGAATTAGGTAACGACGATAAATTATTGGAAGAATGATAACACTACCTTTTCCAAAAGAGGGCGAATTTCCTCCGTATTTCGGTGAGTACTACAAACGCATGGATGGTATAAACCCTTCTGAATTGCTAGGTCCAAGGCTGGAAGCTGCAACAACCCAATGGCGTTCTATACCAGAAGATAAAGGCAACTACGCTTATGCCGATGGTAAGTGGACCATTAATCAGCTATTAGGACATATTACCGATACCGAGCGCATTATGAGCTACCGCGCCATGTGCATAGCCCGTGGCGAAAAGCAAAGCCTGCCCGGTTTTGAAGAAAACGACTATGCCGAAAATGGCCGTCATAACGAGCGTACCTTAGCCAGTATTATTGACGAGTGGGAAGCCATCCGCAAAAGCAATATTATTCTTTTTTCTACGTTTAATATGGCTGATGTTGAGCGACTTGGCAAGGCAAACAACTATAAAATATCGGTTACAGCCATTATCCATGCAATTGTGGCACACGAAATGCACCACAGCAGGGTATTAACAGAACGATACGGAATATGAAAAAATTAATTGTACTTATATTTTTAAGCATGAGCTTTTGCAGTATCAACGCGCAAATTAACTTTCCGCCTCCACCGGAGGTTATGCTGTTGGGCAAACAACCTTTTTCTGCATTAAAAGGCAATGCCGATTTTGCATGGTTTGACAGTGGTGTGATGAGCTACCCTCCTACTCCTGCGTATATCGATTCGCTTAAGAAAATAAAGAAACCCTATACCTTATATGTTTTAGGCGGAACCTGGTGCGATGATACCCAGAAGCTACTTCCCCAACTGTATGCTGTACTCAAAACCTATGGCAAAAATGTTGATACAGAGGTAACCTTATATTTTGTAGACAGGGATAAAAAATCGCCGGAGGGCACTGAAACCAAGTATGACCTGAAAAATGTGCCTACAATTATAGTGCTGGATAAAACCAACACAGAAATAGGCCGTATTGTAGAAAGTGTAAAAATATCTGTAGAAGCCGACCTGCTACAAATATTGAAAAAGATAAAATAATAGTAGCTTTACGGCGTTAAACATAGCATGTCAGTTAAAAGAGCAATAGCAGTAGCCACATTAGCCGTTTTAGTTTTTGCAGGAATCTTTAGTTCGTGTAAAAAGGAAATTGACAACCCCGAAGGTGGTGTATTGGTATTCTCTACCGATACGGTGCAGTTCGACACCGTGTTTTCTACCATGGGCTCTACTACCAAGGCCTTTAAAGTATATAACCCCGGAGATAAGAAGATTAAGATTGACGATATAAGGCTTGCCGGTGGAACTGCCTCGCAATTCCGTTTAAATATTGATGGAACAGCTACTACCCAGGTTAGCGATATTGAACTGGAAGCCGGCGACAGCATTTTCATTTTTGTTGAAGTAACCGTTGATCCGCAAAACCTGAATACCCCTTTTGTTATTGCTGATTCGGTGCTATTTACATCAGGTACATCTGAACAAAACGTAAAATTGGTTGCCTGGGGGCAAGATGCTCACTTCTTTAGCCCCACTAATTTTGCTGACGAGGGTTTGCCTGCCTATTCATTATTAGATTGCAACAATA
>JBIPNX010000198.1:0-4966 GCA_044378145.1 Flavobacteriales bacterium
CAGTTTCATAACCGGTACAGGATTCATAAAATGCATGCCTATAACCTGTGCAGGGCGTTTGGTAGCAGCCGCGATTTTGGTAATAGAGATAGACGATGTATTAGAAGCCAATATGGCACGCTCGGGGGCTGCCTCATCAATCTGGCGGAAGATATTCAGCTTTAGCTCTACATTCTCGGTAGCTGCTTCAATAACCAAGTCGGCATTAGATACGCCTGCTTTTAAATCGGTAGTAGCAGTAATGTTAGCCAGGGTTTGGGCTTTTTGGTCCTCGGTAAGGTTGCCTTTAGCAACTATACGGTCAAGGTTTTTAGCAATGGTAGCAAGGCCCTTATCTAAAGCCGCCTGCGATATATCTATAAACGATACATTAAAGCCTGCCTGGGCAAATACGTGGGCTATGCCGTTGCCCATAGTTCCGGCACCTATTACTGATACATTTTTCATGGGTGCAAATATAGGTAGTGAATGGGGGTTAGTGGATAGTGGTTAGTAATTTTTATATTGCCGACAAATTACTACTCATGTTTAAACGGTTACTCTCTGAATTTATAGGCACATTTATACTAATTGTTTGCGGTACAGGGGCTATTATTATTTATAAGCAAACAGGTGCACCTGCCCATGCAGGTATTTGTGCAGTTTGGGGCGCGGTGGTATTGGCCTTAATCTATTCCTTAGGTGAAATATCGGGCGCGCATATGAACCCTGCCGTAACTACAGCATTTTGGGTAGCAGGGCGTTTCCCCGCTAAAGAAATTCCACCTTATGTAGCTGCACAAGCTTTAGGAGCTATTGCTGCCAGCGCATTGCTTAAGTATTTATTTCCTGCTGATATTTTACTGGGCGCCACCATGCCTGCCGGTAGTGAGATGCAATCATTTATACTGGAAGTGTTCCTTATGTTCTTCCTGATGCTGGTTATACTGAACGTATCAACCGGGGCTAAAGAAAAAGGCATAACCGCCGCCATAGCTATTGGCTGCGTAGTAGGCTTGGAAGCAATGTTTGCAGGGCCTATAACCGGAGCATCAATGAACCCTATCCGTTCCCTTGCACCTGCCTTAGTTTCGGGGCATTTGGAACATATATGGATATACCTGACCGCACCGCTAGCAGGGGCTTTTCTGGCTGTAGGGGCTCATAAATTACTGTACAAAGAACAATAGGCGGGTTTACTTGTTATTTAGGCTGTGATAATTCTTTGTAATTTTGCACCCAAATAATTCATAATTACTAATTCATAATTAGAAAATGGCTACCGGATTTTTTAAAATACCTACCCCGATAAACGAACCTATTTACGGATATGCTCCCGGCTCGCCAGAGCGCGATGCCTTGCTAAAGCAACTTAAGAAAATGCGTAGCGAGGAGCTTGATGTTCCCATGTTTATTGGAGGTAAAGAAGTCCGCAGTGGGAATATGGTGCGCCTTGCCCCGCCACACGACCATAAGCACACCCTTGGCCATTTTCACCGCAGCGATGCAAGCCATGTTACCCAGGCTATTGATGCTGCGCTTGCAGCTAAAGATAAATGGGCTGCCATGCAGTGGCAAGACCGTGCAGCTATCTTTTTAAAAGCTGCCGATTTATTAGCTGGCCCTTACCGCTATGTATTAAACGGTGCTACCATGTTGGGCCAAAGCAAAAGTGCGCACCAGGCCGAGATTGACTCTGCTTGTGAACTTATCGACTTTTGGCGTTTTAATGTTAGCTACATGGCTGATGTATACTCGCAGCAACCGATATCAGCCCCGGGTGTATGGAACAGGGTTGAACAACGCCCGTTAGAGGGTTTTGTATTTGCCTTAACCCCTTTCAACTTTACAGCTATTGCAGGTAACCTGCCAACATCTGCAGCCATGATGGGCAACGTAGCCGTATGGAAACCAGCCGATACACAAGTGTATGCCGCGTATTATATAATGAAGATTTTACAGGAAGCAGGCCTGCCCGATGGTGTTATCAACCTGATATACCCAAGCGGCCCTGTTGCGGGTGAGATTATATTTAACCACCCTGATTTTGCAGGTATCCACTTTACAGGCTCAACGGGCGTTTTCCAAAACATTTGGGGACAGATAGGCAATAACATAGCTAAATACAAATCGTACCCACGTATTGTAGGCGAAACAGGTGGTAAAGACTTTATTGTAGCCCACCCATCTGCCAAGCTGGATGTATTGGCTACGGCTATTATCCGCGGGGCGTTTGAGTTCCAGGGACAAAAATGCTCAGCTGCTTCAAGGGTATATATCCCCGAGAGCTTATGGCCTGCATTGAAAGACCGTTTACAGGCCGATGTTAAGTCTATTAAAATGGGCCCTACAGAAGACTTGTCTAACTTCTTTAATGCGGTTATTGATGAGAAATCATTCGACAAACTGGCTAAATATATTGACGAAGCAAAAGCTGATTCATCAGTAGAATTAATTACCGGTGGTAACTACGATAAATCGAAAGGCTACTTTATTGAGCCTACCATTATCCGTGCAAACGATCCGTTCTATGTAACCATGTGCGAGGAACTATTCGGCCCGGTATTATCAGTATATGTATACCCTGATGCTGAGTTTGAAAAAACCTTAGACATTATCGACAAGACTTCTATCTATGCTTTAACAGGCGCAGTAATATCGCAAGACCGTTACGCTGTTGATGTGGCACTTACCAAGCTACGCAATGCTGCAGGTAACTTCTATATAAATGATAAGTGTACAGGAGCCGTTGTAGGCCAGCAACCTTTTGGTGGCGCACGTGGCTCGGGTACAAACGACAAGGCAGGCAGTATGATTAACCTGTTGCGTTGGGTATCTCCACGAACTATAAAAGAGGTATTTAACCCGCCTACAGATTACCGCTACCCGTTTTTAGGATAGGTTTTAAAACCCCTCCAAGCACTTATAAAACCTAATTAATCTATTAGTAAAACCTAACTAATGAAAAGAGTATTGTTTATAGACCGTGACGGTACCATTATAAAAGAATCGCCGGACGAGGTAATCAACAGCTTTGAGAAGATTGAATTTCTACCCAACGTATTTAAATACCTGCGCCTTATTGCCGAGGAACTTGATTATGAATTTGCCTTGGTTACTAACCAGGATGGCTTAGGAACGGACTTTTTACCGCGCGAGGTTTTTAACCCGATACATAAACTGATAATGACAGCGCTGAAAAATGAGAACATCCATTTTAAGGCAGAGCATATAGACGAAACCTTCTTCCACGAGAACGCCCCAACACGCAAGCCTCAAACGGGCATGCTTACAGGCTACATGAATAACCCGGCATACGATTTAGCCAACTCTTTTGTTATTGGTGACAGGCTTACTGATGTGGAACTGGCTCATAACCTAGGGGCTAAAGGTATTTGGATAAACCAGGGAACAACATTTGGCAATAACGAACTTAGCCAGAAGTTTGAAAAACTGAAAGAATACATTGCCCTTGAAACCAACGACTGGAAAGAGATATACGAATTTCTTAAATCGCAATAATGAAGTTACTGCTGTTAGATAATTACGACAGCTTTACCTACAATTTGTACCACTACACGGCTCAATTTGCAGCTACCGATGTGTTTCGCAACGATGAGATTGCATTGGAAGATGTTGCTAAATATGATGCAATCATCCTATCACCAGGGCCGGGTTTACCAAAGGATTCAGGCATACTAATTGACTTAATAAAACAGTACTACACTACAAAACCCATATTGGGTGTGTGCCTTGGCCACCAGGCTATTGCCGAGGCTTTAGGTGCTACACTAATAAACCTACCCGAAGTTTTTCACGGACTAAATCGCAAAGCAACCATTATTAAACCAGATGTTTTGTTTGATGGAATGGGTAATGAATTGGAAGTTGGCTTATACCATTCCTGGGCTGTTGATTCCACTACCCTACCTGATGAATTGGAATTAACAGCCACAGGCGAGAATGAGATTTGCATGGCCATAAGCCACAAAACGCTTCCTGTAAAAGGGGTTCAGTTCCACCCCGAAAGTGTGTTGACCAAAGACGGGATTAAGATTATAGACAATTTTATCCGTCTTGCTTCTCAGCGTTAGGGTCTTTGGTAAGGTCTAATGTGCGGATACTTTTAAACTGCGCACCCACAATAAACACAGAGGTTAGCGATGTTAATCCGCCAAAAATAACAGAAGGAACAAGTCCTAACAACTTAGCAGCCATTCCGCTTTCAAAAGCCCCAATCTCGTTACTCGAGCCAATAAACATGGTACTTACTGCTGATACACGTCCGCGCATACTTTCGGGCGTAAAGAGTTGTAAAATAGTATGGCGTATAACCACGCTTACATTATCAAACGCTCCGCTCAACGCAAGCAGAAATAACGATAAATAGAAATTTACCGACAAGGCAAAGGCCACCATAGTAATAGAATACAACCCGACACAGGCTAACAATATTCTACCAGCATTTTTTGCAGGAGGCCTATACGTTAACACCAGCGCAATAAGGAAAGCTCCTACACCGGGTGCTGCACGTAAAAAGCCTAATCCTTCAGGGCCAACAGCTAATATTTTATCAGCAAACATTGGCAGTAATGCCGTAGCTCCGCCAAATAACACCGCCAGCATATCAAGCAACAAAGCACCCATTATCATCTTCTGCTTATAGACAAAGCGCCAACCTTTGGTAATGCTTTCCCACATACCCTCTTCCCTGTCCACCGCGGCAATATCGTGATTGCCAATTTGGGTAAACAGCAACAACGCTAGAACTAATAAACTTGCAATCGTTATATAAGTTATTTCATATCCTGCAAAGCCAACAATTAATCCACCAATAGCAGGGCCCGATACTGCAGCCAATTGCCAAAGAGTACTATTCCATGCAGCGGCATTGGTATAATGCTTACGGTCTGTTAGCTGCGACATTAAAGCAAACTGCGCAGGGCCATAAAAACCGCGGGCTACGCCAATGGTAAATATCACAACG
>JBIPNX010000199.1:0-4965 GCA_044378145.1 Flavobacteriales bacterium
AAAGCCTATGGTATATTCGTTAACAATGTCAAACTTTTCGCCAAACCATTGGCTGCCCGATTTGATTAGGTTTTCCGCATCGTTTTCATGCACAGAATAATCGTCAAATGTGTTTGCTGTATGGGTAGGGGTAAGGTTGGTTGACGATTGGCCCTGCATACGTTTGCCGGTACCTAAATCAGCAGTAATAAAGTAGTATGTAGTATCGCAGTAGTTGTTTACAATGTGCGTAAAGTTATCAGTATCTTCATTAAACGTCCAGCGCATCTGTCCTTTGCCGTAAAACAAAATATAGTCGGAAGCATCAAAAGAGTTATCGCCTGCACCGTTAACTTCAATGGCAATTTCGCTAAGGTCGTCAACACGCGGAGCACTGTTAAGGGCAGGTAACATACCGCCGCCGCTGCCATATATACGTATGTTGTTTGGGTTTACACCGTTCATATCCATACCTAATGATGTAAGGAAAGCACGGTCTATTTTATATACCCCATCGCTAAGCACGGCAAACTTATACCACCTGCCGCTGCTAAGGGCCGATGTGGTTGCAAAGCTGCTGGTTGACTTGGGTTTTGATGAGGTAAATGCTGATGTGGTATAGCTAAATGAAGTTACTTTCTCGTAACGGTTAAGGCTTGTGTTTTTAATAACGGCCGGAAAACGGAACACGCCTTTTGCCACACCGTTGCTGTAAGCTACCCCTTTTTCAACGGTAACTTTAGGTTGCAGGTTGGGCATTTTACCCAGTGCAGCCAGTTCGGCAGGGGTAAGGGGTTCGGTAATTACATTAGATACCGTAATGTTAAAATCGTTGTTTCCTCCGGTAAAAGGTACATCCTCTGCAAACAGGGGTACTTTACCATATTCGGGCGAGCCTACCGAGCCGTCAAAAATCAGGTACTCGGTGGTCAGGTCGTCGCTAATAGCCAGTTTGGCAGGGGCGTTCCATTTAATGGTGCGTTGCTGTGTTGTTGTTTGCGCAGAGGCAAGGCCGGCAAAAACAATTGCTACCGTAATGGTAAATGTAATTTTCGAAAATAATTTCATACTGTTTACAAATTTAAGTAAAGTAGCGCAATACCCTGTAGTTTGTTAGATAAATTAGTTGACCGAAATGCAAAAAATGGCTTAAATCTGACATGCTTAACGATTTGGGCTAAATTTTATTGTCTTTGTAATAAATATAACCGTAATTTGTTTATAACAGAAGCAACAATTAACAGATAATATCTGCTTATGATAAAACGTATACTCTTTTTAACATTTGTATTAGCGGGATTTATAGGAACTGAGGTTAAAGCCCAGGACCCTAATTTTACGCAGTTTTATGCCAACCCGCTTTACTTAAACCCGGCCTTTGCAGGCACAGCCCGCTGCCCCCGGATTTGCTTAAACTACCGTAACCAATGGCCCGCCATTTCGGGTACGTTTGTTACCATGTCGGCATCGTACGACCAGCACATACGCCCACTTAGCGGCGGTATAGGCATCCTAATTACTAACGACAGGGCAGGAGCAGGTACGCTAAATACCCTTAACGCCAGCTTTATGTATGCCTACCAGCTTAATGTAAGCCGTGGGTTTGCCCTTAAGTTTGGTGCGCAGGCCACCTATTCGCAACGTAATTTAGACTGGAGCAAGCTATACTTTGGCGATGAAATTGACCCCCGTTACGGCTTTGTACACAAAACAGGCGAGGTGGCTCCGGCTCAATTAAGTAGAGGTTTTGTCGACTTTTCAGCAGGCTTTTTAGGTTATGGAGAGCGTTTTTACTTTGGTGCAGCCGTGCACCACCTTACCCAGCCTAACCAGTCAATAATTGGAGGCACCAGCCCATTACCCATGAAGATTACCGGCCATGCCGGTGCGGTTATACCCTTAACGCGCAGCAAATTTCAAACACAGTCTACCATATCGCCAAATATACTGTACCAGCGCCAGCAGGCTTTTCAGCAGCTAAACCTGGGTGTATATGTTACCCGTGGCCCTATTGTAGGTGGTTTATGGTACCGCAACCGCGACTCATTCATCGTGCTTTTTGGCATACAGCAAAACACTTTCCGTATTGGCTACAGCTACGATGTAACCCTGTCTAAACTAACCAATGCAACCGCAGGTTCGCACGAGGTTTCGCTATCCCTGGTTATCCCTTGTAAAAGGCCCGGCCGCAAGTTCAGGACTATAGACTGCCCTTCTTTTTAAGATATTTCCCTAACCCCTGATACCAAGTCTGGGATAAAAGCCTGAATCCCCCACTCCTAAAGGGAAAGGGGGATTTTATTTTCTGCAATTTGCGTTATAACAGACAATACAAGCAATTCCTTTTTAATATTTTGCAACATTTAGTTGTATTTGTGCGTAAAGCGTATTATTTTTACGGTTGGTAATTTTGGAATAGTACCACTCTAACCCGAAATGTGCGAAGTATGATAAAACGTTTTACTCTTATATTGTTAATGGCGGCGGGCCTTTACGGAGGCGATGCCCTTGCGCAGGACCCGAACTTTACGCAGTTTTACGCCAACCCATTATACCTAAACCCTGCCTTTGCAGGTACAGCGCGTTGCCCCCGTGTATGCTTAAACTACCGTAACCAATGGCCTGCAATATCAGGTACGTTTGTTACCATGTCTGCATCTTACGACCAGCATATACGCCCACTTAGCGGTGGTATAGGTTTTCTTATTACTAACGACCGTGCCGGCGAGGGTACCTTAAACACCCTTAACGCCAGCTTTATGTATGCCTACCAGCTAAACGTAAGCCGCGGTTTCGCCCTTAAGTTTGGTGCACAGGCCACCTACGTTCAAAAAACATTAGACTGGAGCAAACTTACCTTTGGCGATATGATTGACCCACGCTACGGGTTTGTTTACAATACACTGGAGCAGCAACCAAACCTTAAAAAGAACTTTGTAGACTTTTCTGCCGGTATTTTGGGTTATGGAGAGCGTTTTTACTTTGGCGGTGCTGTGCACCACTTAACTCAGCCTCAGCAATCGTTCTACGATTCTAACAGCCGCTTACCAATGAAGATTACCGGTCATGCAGGTGCGGTTATACCGTTAACCCGCAGCCGTTTCCAAACCCCTTCTACCATTTCGCCAAATATTTTGTACCAACGCCAGCAAGCCTTTCAACAGCTAAATCTGGGTGTGTACTTTACCCGTGGCCCTATTGTAGGTGGTATTTGGTACCGCAACCGCGACTCGTTTATTGTTCTTGTTGGTTTTCAACAAAACATTTTCCGCTTTGGCTATAGCTACGACGTAACCGTATCTAAACTTACCAATGCTACCGCGGGATCTCACGAGTTTTCGCTATCGCTGGTATTCCCTTGTAAAAAACCTGCCCGCAGGTTCAGGACCATTGATTGCCCTTCGTTTTAATAAGTTTGTAACCTTACTATAACATTGTCGTAGAAATTTCTACCTTTGACACTTTAAAACAACTATGGAAATGCTGCAAAAACGCATTTTAAACCTTTCGCTCCTAATTAGTGGAGCATTGTTAGTAAGCCTTACCTCGTGCCGCCGCGACGTGTCGAGCACTACAGGCTGGAGCTACAACGACCCCCGCAACGGTGGTTTTGAAGTTGTACCCTACGAAGAACAGGAAACAGGCCCGGGCCTTGTACTTGTTCAGGGTGGCCGTTTTACAATGGGCCGCACTGAGCAGGACATTAACTACGACTGGGACAATGTGCCACGTACGGTTACCGTATCGTCTTTTTACTTAGACGAGACAGAGGTACGTAACATTGACTACCTTGAGTACCTGTACTGGTTAAAGCGTGTTTACGACGCTGAGTATCCTGAGGTAGCTATTAAAGCCCTGCCCGATACCAACGTATGGCGCGACAAACTGGCTTTCAATGAGCCTATGGTAGAATACTACCTACGCCACCCTGCCTACCAACAGTACCCTGTTGTAGGTGTTAGCTGGTTACAAGCCAGCGATTACTGCACATGGCGTACCAACCGCGTAAACGAAATGATTTTGATACGCGAAGGTATCTTAACGGTTGACCCTAACCAGACATCGGATAACAACTTTGATACCGATGCTTACTTAGCCGGCCAATACGAAGGTGCTGTTCGTAAAGACATTCCCGATTTAGACCCTAACAAAGACACCCGTAAAGTGCGCATGGAAGATGGTATCTTCTTACCGAAATACCGCCTACCAACCGAAGCTGAATGGGAATATGCCTCTTTAGGCCTTATTGGTAACACTGAGTTTGAGCGTATCACAGAGCGCCGCATGTACCCATGGAATGGTCACATTGTGCGTAATGCCGATAGCAAATACAAAGGCGACATTCTTGCTAACTTTAAGAAAGGCCGTGGTGATAACATGGGTATTGCAGGCCGCTTAAATGACAATGCTGATATTACAGCCCCGGTTTCTTCATACTGGCCAAACGATTATGGCTTGTATAACATGGCCGGTAACGTAGCCGAGTGGGTAATGGACGTTTACCGTCCTCTATCTTTGGAAGATATGAGCGATTTCCGCCCATTCCGTGGTAACGTTTACAAAAAACGCTTAATGAATGATGACGGCACTATTGCCGATAAAGACACCCTTGGCCGTATTACGTTTGTTGATGTTGAAGATAAAGACAACATTAACCGCCGTAACTACCGCAAAGCCGATAACATCAACTACCTTGACGGTGACTATGAGTCTTCTATCTTCTACAACGACGAAGCTATGAAAGACAGCTCTGACAAGCTGATGTACCAATACGGCCGCGCATCTATGGTAAACGACCACGTGCGTGTTTACAAAGGTGGTTCTTGGAAAGACCGCGCTTACTGGATGGTTGCCGGCACACGACGTTACTACCCTGAAGATATGTCTACCGACTATATCGGTTTCCGTTGCGCTATGACCCGTGTAGGTAGCCCTACAGGTTTAGGCGAGCGTGTTAAGAATAAATAAGAAGAACAATATTATATC
>JBIPNX010000200.1:0-4935 GCA_044378145.1 Flavobacteriales bacterium
TTTTTTAATATTTTCAATTGTGCATTATGAATTATGCATTGACCTTTACGGCGTCATAATCTTAGAATACTTATTCTGGTTAGTCGCGTCTATCTGGTTGAGTACGTTTATAGCCCTGTTCTTATCGGCCGGTAAAGCCTCGCTGAAGATGTTTACAATCTCTTGTGCCTTGGCATTAAAAAACACCTGCATGTTGAACGATGCCGGACGTGCCTTGTGCACCTTTTGTAACAGGTCTAAGCAATCTAATATGGCGGTACGACCATTATCAAGCTGGTCGTACATAATGTCCATGCCTTTCATGTGCCAGTTGTAGTTGCACTCGCGCATAGGCTCAAACACGGGGTTAAGAATATTCTCAACTAACCAGTAGCGGTTACGGAAACCGTCTGACGATCGCCAGCCTTTTTCAGGGGCATTTTGTGCAAACTGAACCAGAGACTGGGCTTTTGTCCAGTATGGGGTGCCGCCTTTTAACGCGTAGCTATCGTAATCCATAGCTATAATTACATAAGCGTAATAAGCCAGAACCGAGGTAAGGTTAGACAAAAAGCTATTCTCAGAATACAGGAACTGCTGGTACTCCAGGTAGCGGAAGGTAAAGTCGTTATCCTGGTAGTTAAGCATTACCGATTTGTAGCTCGAGTTAAATATTGGCCTCTCCGACTGAACGGTAATAGTAGCATCAAACTCGTCGGGTGGGTTTACCTTGGTAACGTTTATAAGCAGGTTACAGTCAATTTTCTCGTCGCGTTTAAACTGGTCTGTCGTCCACTGCGTGTTATTCATAAACTCATACACCTGCTTTTGCAGGCTTTGAAACACGCGTTTATCAATAACCTGCTGCGCCGCGGGCGTAGCGTTAACCGTTACACGGCAATTAAGTTCCTGAGCCGCTATACGGCCTGCCAGAAACAATACTAATATGGATACAACGTATTTCATTTAACTGCTAAGGTAAGTATGTGCGCAACAATATCTGCAGCTGCTTCTTTCTTAGTTTTCAACTCAAAATTAAACGTTTTATTGTTAGCCGTTATAATTTTTATCTTGTTGGTATCGTGCCCAAAGCCCGCGCCTTTATCTTGCAGGGAGTTTAGCACAATAAGGTCTAAGTTTTTCTCTTTCAGCTTCTTTTGGGCATTGGCTACCTCATTGTCGGTTTCTAAAGCAAAGCCGGCCAAAAACTGCCCTTTCTTTTTGCTTTTGCCAACGGTAGCCAGTATATCATTGGTTTTAGCCAACTCAATAACCATCTCGTTGCCCTTCTTTTTAATCTTTTTGTCGGCTACCTGTGCAGGCTTATAATCGGCCACTGCGGCAGCCATTACAATAATATCTGCCTTGGCAGCCAGCTTGGTGGCAGCCTTAAACATATCTGCAGCACTAACCACATCTATACGGTTTATACCCGGGTTAACAGTATCTATATGCACCGGGCCGGTAACCAAATCTACACTATAGCCTTGATTAGCAAACTCCTCGGCAATGGCAAAGCCCATTTTGCCGCTGCTGTGGTTAGATATAAACCTTACAGGATCTATAGCCTCAACAGTAGGGCCCGCAGTAATTAAGATTCTTTTACTTTTTTTTTTCGGGGCGGTTGGCGCTCCCAATACCTTAGAAATAGCCTGTACCAATTCTTCCGGCTCGGCCATGCGGCCCTGGCCTACAAGTCCACTGGCAAGCTCGCCTACGTTGGGCTCAACCATAATATTACCAAAGCTTTGCAGCTTTTTAAGGTTGGCTTGTGTGGCAGGGTGCTTATACATATCTAAGTCCATTGCAGGGGCAAAAAGCACCTTGCAGCGGGCCGATAGGTAAACAGCCATTAACAGGTTATCGCACAGGCCATTGGCCATTTTAGCCAGCTCGTTAGCACTTGCCGGGGCAATAACCAACAGGTCGGCCCAAAGGCCTAAATCAACGTGGTTGTTCCATACACCCTCATTCCCCTCGGTAAATTCAGATAATACCGGGTTACCCGACAGGGTAGACAATGTGAGTGGGGTAATAAAATCGCGGGCGCCGGGGGTCATGATAACACGAACCTCGGCGCCGCTTTTCTTTAGCAGGCGTACCAGCAATGCAGCTTTGTAGGCGGCAATGCTACCGGTAACACCCAGCACTATTTTTTTGCCCTTAAGCAAAACGTAACTTATTTATTTTCTTTAGCAGGGTTACGATAGTAAACCTGTCCATCTAAAAACTCTTGTGCTGCCATAAGCGTAGGCTTAGACATACGCTCATAGTGCTTAGATATTTCTATTTGCTCGCGGTTTTCAAAAACCTCTTCAAGGTTATCGTTATGCGGGGCAAACTCTGATAATTTTTGGTTAAGCTCTTCTTTAAGTTCAGCACCTATCTGGTTTGCACGTTTAGCAATGATAGCTACGCTCTCGTAAATGTTACCTGTAACACCATCAAACTCACGTAAGTCGCGGGTTACGGTAGTGGTATCGGTCTTAACTACTTTAAAATTACTCATTGTATATTAAACTTTAAACGGTTTATACTTATCCATTTGTACCTTGCTATCCTCGTAAATGTTGGTCAACTCGTCCAAAAACCTGCTTTGGCCATACCTTGTTTTAAAGGTTATGTAGTTGTCGGCCGCCATTTTATAGCGTTCGTACTTTTTACTTTCAATACTGTCTATAGCATATAAATATGCCGATTTAATAATCAAATATAAGCATTCTTCGCGATAATCAGTATCGGGGTAGGTACTTATTACCCCATTAAATGCCTGTATGGCCGATTTGTACTGGCGTTGCTTAAAGTACTGCTTAGCCATGCGGAAGTCTTTAGTTTCCAGCTTAAGGCGCAGTTTATCTATCAGCGTATTGCATAATGGAATGCGGGTGCTGGTAGGGTAACGGTCTATAAACAACTGCAGCTCCATTATAGCCCTGTAGGTGTTGCTTGGGTCCAGCGGAATATCTGGCGAACTTAAATAGGCGCAATAGGCCACCATGTACGATGCGTTTTCGCTACGGGCACTAAACGGGTAGCTTTTGCTGAAAATCATGAAGTAAAAGCTGGCGCTCTCATAATCTTCTGTATGAAAGTTGCTGAAAGCAAAGAGAAAAGCAGCCAGTTCGCCACGGGTATCGCCTTTTAAAAACGGCACCAGTTCTTCAAACAGGCCAAGGGCTTTGTCGTACTTTTTGTTTTTGTAGTACTTAAGGGCGCAATTGTACTTAAGGTTGTAGTTGGTGCTTTTAAACAGCTTGTTATAACCCCCACAATCACAGGTATCAACGGCATCGCTGATAACCTCATCCTGTATATTAGGATTGATGGCAGCGGGTTGCTTATTAGACGCACATGCGCCCAACACCACAACTGCTACAAGAATGAAAATGTATTTTAGTTCCCGACGAAACATCATGCAAAGATAGTAAAAATAGTGATACTTACCCCCTGAAAACGGGGTTTTGCTGAAAATAGTATTGGTCGGGAAAATTAATCCTGGTAAATACTATGCTTGGGGTAGGTTAGCGAATAATGCAACCCGCGGCTTTCTTTACGTGCCATTGCCATTTTAATAATCAGGTAGGCCACAGTTATCAGGTTGCGCAGCTCGCATAGGCGGACAGATAGCGTGGTTTTATCGTACAACCTTTCATTCTCGTCGTAGATAATCTCTAAACGGTCAAAGGCCCTTTTAAGACGGATGTTAGAGCGTACAATACCCACGTAATTACTCATGATAGATTGCAGCTCGCGTTGGCTTTGAACTATAAGAATCATCTCCTCGGGGGCAGCAGTTCCGTGCGAGTCCCAATCGGGTATTTCATTTTTAATTTCGATGGTTTTTACCGCTTCAACAGCATGCTGTGCAGAGCGATGACCATATACCACAGCCTCTAACAACGAGTTAGAAGCCAGCCTGTTGGCTCCGTGCAAACCGGTACACGAGCATTCGCCCGCGGCATACAGGTTTATAATAGATGAACAACCATCCATATCAACCTTAACACCTCCGCATACATAATGGGCGGCAGGCACAACGGGTATCATATCCTTGGTAATGTCTATGCCCTTGCTAAGGCACTTGTCGTATATATTGGGGAAGTGCACTTTGAACGATTCCAAATCAATATGCCTGCAATCCAGGTACACATAGTCGTGCCCGTAAAGCTTCATCTCATTATCAATGGCTCGTGCTACAATATCGCGCGGGGCAAGGGAGCCACGCTCGTCGTACTTCTGCATAAACTCATCGCCAAACAGGTTTTTAAGTACCGCCCCGGCTCCACGTACAGCCTCCGATACAAGGAACGAAGGTTGCTCACCCGGGCTGTATAACGATGTGGGGTGAAACTGGATAAACTCCATAGCATCTACCCTACCCTTGGCACGGTAAGCCATGGCAATACCGTCGCCGGTGGCAATTACAGGGTTGGTTGTGGTGGCGTAAACAGTACCCACACCACCCGTAGCCAGCAGGGTTGATTTAGCCAAAACGGTAAGCATGTTGCCTGTTTTAGTGTCTAACACATAGCAGCCGTAGCATTGTATATCGGGGGTTTGGCTGTTTACCTCCTCGCCCAAATGGTGCTGGGTAATAATATCAACCGCGTAGTGGTGGTCTAAAATCTCGATATTGGGGTGGCTGTGCACCTGGGCCAATAATGCCCTTTCAATCTCGTAGCCGGTAATGTCTTTATAATGGAGTATGCGGTGTTCAGAGTGGCCACCCTCTTTGGCAAGGTCGTATTCGCCGCCGGGGGTTTTGTCAAAGTTGGTGCCCCAGTCTATCAGTTCCTTTACACGCTCGGTGCTTTCGCTAATTACCATGCGCACTACCTCTTCGTTGCAAAGTCCGTCTCCTGCTATAAGGGTGTCCTGAATGTGTTTCTCGTAGCTGTCGCTCTCTACCCAAACAGCGGCAATGCCGCCCTGCGCGTATTTAGTGTTCGATTCACT
>JBIPNX010000201.1:0-4931 GCA_044378145.1 Flavobacteriales bacterium
GCTTTCGCTGGTCCATTGCATAGAAGAGCCCGGGCCTAAAGTTGCTGAGCTGTAGGTGACTTTCATACCTGGGTCGGCCTGGTGCCAGGGGCTCCATGTGTTCCAGTTCTTCAAATCAGCTACCCACATAAAAACACTATCGGTAGGTGCCTTAACAGTACCTTCGCGTTTTACCTCGTAGGTTGATGGTAAAAATAGAGATACTACTAAGAATAAACCTATTATAATGCCAACTGTTAAGAGTACTCGTTTTAATATTTTCATAAGCAGGTATTTTTTGCAAGGTATATTTTTAGTTTAGATTCACAATATAAAACCAGCACAAAATCCGTGCCTTTAAATTAACTACTTTTGTAGTTGCAACATCAGTAAGGACATTGAAATTAGCTTCACTTAAATACATAAATAAATACTTCTGGAAGTACCGCTGGCGCTTAATATTTGGCGTTTTATGCATTGCTGTTGCCAGTTGGTTTGCCATATTTCCGGCGCAACTTATCCGCAATGGTATTGATATGGTAATAGAAGGGCTTGAGCAAACTAACCTAGCTAAAGAATTCACCCTGCAAGACAGCCTGAAGAGCAAGGTGTTTTACGGTGCAGCCATTTTTGGTTTGCTGGTTATTGGCACTGCCTTATTACGTGGCTTGTTTACCTTCTTAATGCGCCAAACCATAATTGTAATGTCTCGCCTTATAGAATACGACCTTAAGAACGAGATATTCGAACATTACCAAAAGCTAAGTCTGTCGTTCTACAAAAAGAACAAAACGGGCGACCTGATGAACCGCATTAGCGAAGACGTTAGCCAGGTGCGTATGTACATTGGCCCTGCTATTATGTACACGGTAAACCTTGTTATTATGTTTGTAATGACGTTGGGTACTATGATTGCCGTTAACGCAGAACTGACTTTATATGTGGTACTGCCATTGCCGTTAATGTCGCTGGGTATATACTATGTAAACAGCATTATAAACCGCAGGAGCACAGAGAGGCAGCAGCAGCTTTCGGCTATGTCATCGTTTGTGCAGGAGGCTTTTTCCGGTATCCGTGTTATTAAAGCCTACGGCCGTGAGAACGATTTTGAAACGCAGTTTGAGGGGCAGGTAAAAGAATACCGTAAACGGTCGCTAAACCTGGTAAAGGTTGATGCCATGTTCTTCCCTGTAATGAGCATGCTTATCAGCGCCAGTGTTCTGTTAGCTATATACGTAGGCGGTATCAGGGTAATGGATGGAGAAATAACCCCCGGTAACATTGCCGAGTTTATCCTGTATGTAAACATGCTGACCTTCCCGTTTGTGTCTGTTGGTTGGGTGACATCGCTAATGCAAAGGGCTGCCGCATCGCAAGCCCGTATCAACGAGTTTTTACAAACCAAGCCTGAGATATACAATACAGATTCTAGCCTAGACCTGAAAGTACAGGGCACTATAGAATTTGACAACGTACGCTTTGTATACCCCGAAAGTGGAACTGTTGCATTAGATGGTGTCAGCTTTAAAATAGAGCAGGGCAAAGTGCTGGCAATATTAGGCCGTACCGGTTCGGGCAAATCTACTATTGCTAATTTAATAGGCCGTTTATTTGATGTGTCCGGTGGTGAGATACGTATCGATGGGCATAACGTTAAGACCTTTAAAACCGAGAACCTGCGTACTTCTATAGGCTATGTACCGCAAGAGGTTTTCCTTTTCTCAGATAGCATATTCAACAACATTGCCTTTGGCCTTAATAAAGACGAAGGGAATAAGGAACTGCTGAAAACCATGGTATACCAGGCCGCTAAAGATGCTTGCGTATATGATAACATTGACGAGTTCCCCCAGAAGTTTAGTACCATAGTAGGCGAGCGCGGCATTACCTTATCTGGCGGGCAAAAGCAGCGTATATCCATTGCCAGGGCTATTATAAAACAGCCGCAAATATTGATATTTGACGACTGCCTTTCGGCTGTTGATACAGAGACTGAAGACAGCATACTTACCAACCTGCGCAGGGTAATGCATAATAAAACCTCTGTAATCGTTAGCCACAGGGTATCTTCGGTACAAATGGCCGACCATATTATTGTGCTTGATGAGGGCAAAATCATCGAATCAGGTTCTCATAAAGAGCTTATAAATCAGCAAGGTGCATATGCCGATTTGTACAAAAAGCAGCTTTTAGAGGGCCATGCCGAATATGTGTCAGAATCTTAATAGGCTTATAATCAGCCTGTAGCAATCCTTTTAGTTAAAAGTGTCTGTAAAATAAAAATTTTGTCATTAAATTGACTGAATTATATTTTAGCATACATTTGTTACTACCTAGTGGTAAGATTATAAGCAGTTTATGGAAAATTTTGAGAGCCAGGATAAAGAGGAGATATTCTCTAAGCGTGTACCTGCCGGTAAGCGCACTTACTTTTTTGATGTTAAAGCCACCCGTGGTAATGAGTTATACCTAACCGTTACTGAGAGTAAAAAGAGGGTACGCGACGACGGTTCTTTCTTTTACGATAAGCACAAAATTTTCCTTTACCAGGAAGACTTTGAGAAGTTTATGGACGGCCTTAACGAGGCTATGGGTTACATCCAGGAAAATGGAAACGGCCCTGCTGTATACAACCGCCAGCAAGACAATAGCGGAGGTGCAATAGAGCAGCCAAAACAAGAGCCTATGGTGCAGCAATTGCCTGCCGAAGAAGCAGCCGTTGTTAATCGCATAGACGACATCAACTTTGATGATCTGGGTAAATAATTAGCCATCTAACCAATCAATATTAATATATAAGCCCCGACAGTAATGTTGGGGCTTCGCTTTTTAATGCAATGTCAAAGAACTGGCCCCTGTTAGTACAAAGGCTTATACTGGGCAGGCTTAGCCTCACACATCATATTGTAAATAGTGTCGAATACATCTTCAGCAGCAGGCTTAGAGAAGTAATCCCCATCTGAGCCAAACGATGGCCTATGAGCCTTAGCGCTTAGGGTTACCGGTGTAGAGTCAAGGTATTGGTAGCCACCTTGTATTTCTATTACCTGTTGTAGCATAAAGGCTGTAGCACCTCCCGGTACATCCTCGTCCATAAATACTACACGGTTAGTTTTTTGCACCGATTTAACAATAGTGCCTGTTAAGTCGAATGGTAACAGTGTTTGGGCATCAATCAGCTCAACAGAAATGCCTAGGGCTTTTAAGTGGCTGATACCTTCCTGTGCCACACGGATACACGAGCCATAAGTTACCAGCGTAACATCAGTACCTTCTACTAATACTTCAGGCTCACCCAATGGTGTGCGGAACTCCCCAAGGTTGCTTGGCAACAGTTCTTTAATGCGGTAGCCGTTTAGCGGCTCTATAATTACGCCCGGCTCATCGCCTGCTAGTAATGTGTTATAGAAACCGGCAGCTTGTGTCATGTTGCGGGGTACGCAAATGTGTATGCCACGCAGGCTGTTTATTATCATGCCCATTGGCGACCCGCTATGCCATATGCCTTCCAAACGGTGACCGCGGGTAGATATAATCATTGGGGCACGTTGCCCGCCTGCCGTTCGGTAGCTAAGTGATGCAAGGTCGTCGCTCAGGGTTTGAACGGCGTATAGTAAATAATCCAGGTACTGAATCTCGGCAACAGGGCGTAAACCACGCAGTGCCATGCCTATAGCCTGGCCTACAATTGTAGCCTCGCGGATACCGGTATCTCCCACACGTTGCTCGCCATACTTGGCCTGCATGCCTTCTAAGGTTTGGTTTACACCGCCAATTTTTCCGGCATCTTCACCAAAAATTAAAAACTCAGGTATGGTACCTAAAATTTTGTCGTAGTTATCGCGCAATACCTCACGTCCATCAACCAGTTTAGCATCTTCTGCATATTCTGGTTTTATAGCTTTTAGTTTTAATGGCGATAGGGGAGAATCGCTATGTATAAAGGTGTTGTATAGTGCTGCGCCTTCTTCTGTGCGGTTTTTCAAATAACCTTTGGCCTTGTCAATAGCAGGGTTGCTCTCGGTACGTACCGCTTGCAATGCCTTTTTAAGAGCCTGTATTACATTATGCCTTGCAGGGTCGGGCAGGGCAACCAGGTTGGTCTTGATAGACTCAATAGTAGCCTTATGCTCGGTGCTGTTGGCAATGTCGCTTAACAAAGCGGCAGCCTCTGCAACCTGTTTTTTAATAGGGCCTAAAAAGTCGTCCCATGCCTTGCGGCGGGCTTGCTTAACAGCCTCTTTAGCTTGGTTTTCTATAGCGTCAAGCTCATCAATACTAGCTATGGCATTTTCGGTAATCCACTTTTTAAACTGGGCAATACAATCGTATTCCTGTTCAAATGCCAGGCGGTCTTTGCTTTTGTAACGCTCGTGCGAGCCTGATGTTGAGTGGCCTTGCGGCTGTGTCAATTCCTCTACGTGGAAAAGAACGGGAATATGTTGTTCGCGGCAAATGGCTACGCCTTTTTCGTATGCTTCGCATAAAGCGGCATAGTCCCAACCACGCACGTTGTAAATCAATAAACCGTCGTTGTCCTCATCGCGCTCAAAACCACGCAGGGCAGCTGATATGCTTTGCTTGGTGGTCTGGTATTTCTTTTCTACCGATATGCCGTAGCCATCGTCCCAAACGCTCATAGCCAGCGGAACCTGCAATACGGTAGCGGCGTTCATGGTTTCCCAAAACAAGCCTTCTGAAGTACTGGCATCGCCAATGGTACCAAAGGCTACCTCGTTTCCATTTACTGAAAATTCAGTTTTGCCGGCAAGGTTTTTATCGTTGCGGTACACTTTAGAGGCATACGCTAAACCCAATAAGCGGGGCATTTGCCCTGCAGTAGGCGACATATCTGCCGATGTATTGTATTGCTCCTTTTGGTTTTTCCAGCTACCGTCTTTGTTAACTAGGCGGGTAGCAAAGTGGGCATTCATTTGGCGGCCTGCCGAGTG
>JBIPNX010000202.1:0-4914 GCA_044378145.1 Flavobacteriales bacterium
CTTGATGAAAAAGTAATCAAAAAATCAACGGCTGCATTTTTCAACGACCCGCTACGAGGGCGTTCGCTAAAATCTGTAAACTTGTCGCTGCGCGACTTCAAACAGAACAGATTTTCCCGCTCACTTTCTCTGCGGGTCCCCGTTTCAAAACGCCATGCCGGTCGCTGTCCGTTACCGGACATGGGTTAAACTTAGGGCGTGGACTTCCCACGCACTGTGAGTGGGGGCTTTAAAAACAAAAAATTGGTTGGCTTGTTTGTTTTTCACCTAGAACCTAGAAGCTAACAGCTATAACCTAAAAATATTACCTTTGCACCCGCAAAACAGTATTACAAAATGAAAGAAGTATATATAGTATCAGCAGTACGTACGCCTATCGGCAGTTTCGGTGGTTCATTATCAACAGTACCTGCAACTAAATTAGGTGCTATTGCTATTAAAGCCGCTTTAGAGCGTGCAGGTGTTAAACCTGAAGATGTTAACGAAGTGTTTATGGGCAACGTGTTACAAGCCGGCGAAGGCCAGGCCCCTGTTACGCAAGCCTCTATATATGCCGGTATCCCCAATACCGTACCGGGCACTACTATCAATAAAGTATGTGCATCGGGTATGAAATCGGTTATGCTGGCCGCCCAGTCTATTATGCTTGGCCACAACGATGTTGTTGTTGCCGGTGGCATGGAGAACATGAGCGCAGTACCTTACTACTTAGATAAAGCCCGCAAAGGCTACGGCTATGGCCACGGCCAGATACAGGACGGTGTGTTGAAAGACGGCCTTTGGGACGTGTACAACGAATACCCAATGGGTAACGCTGCCGAGTTGCTTGCCAAAGAGAACAACATTACCCGCGAAGACCAGGATGCTTACGCTATAGAAAGCTACAAACGTTCAGCCGCTGCTTGGGCTGCAGGTAAATTCGCTGATGAGGTAGTACCTGTTACCATAGAAGGTAAAGTGCCTGTTACTGTTAGCGAAGACGAAGAATTCAAAAAAGTAAATTTTGATAAAATACCGGGCCTAAGGCCGGTGTTTGTAAAAGACGGTACAGTTACTGCCGCTAACGCTTCTACATTAAACGATGGAGCATCAGCTCTTGTGTTAATGAGCAAAGAAAAAGCGGAAGCATTAGGCATTAAACCTATTGCTAAAATACGTGGCTTTGCCGATGCGCAACAAGCCCCTGAGTGGTTTACCACCGCTCCTGCTAAAGCGCTTCCTAAAGCTATTGCAGCTGCCGGCCTTGAACAAAAAGATATTGAATACTACGAGATAAACGAAGCATTCTCTGCCGTTGCTATTGGCAACAACCGCCTGTTGAACTTAGACCCTGCAAAGGTTAACGTAAACGGTGGTGCGGTAGCTCTTGGTCACCCACTGGGTAGCTCAGGCTCTCGTATTATTATTACCCTGCTAAACGTGCTTAAACAAAACGGCGCTAAAACAGGTGCTGCTGCAGTATGCAACGGTGGTGGTGGTGCCAGTGCTATTGTTGTGGAGTTAGTTTAACCTCATCCCCCAACCCCTTCTCCTAA
The DNA here is from genome assembly GCA_044378145.1 of Flavobacteriales bacterium. Lineage (GTDB taxonomy): Bacteria > Bacteroidota > Bacteroidia > CAMBQF01 > CAMBQF01 > CAMBQF01. The sequence continues at coordinate 1,536 of JBIPNX010000202.1, forward strand.
AGAGAGAAGGGGAGCAAATAAAATAATATAGCCCACGATTTTAATCGTGGGTAATTAAATAAAAGAGCATATGTACATCGTATCGTTAAATTATAAAGTACCTGCCAAGGTTATTGCGCAGTTTCAGGATGAGCATACTGCTTTTTTGAAAGAACATGTTAATTCGGGAGCTTTTATCCTGACCGGTCCGCGTGAGTTAAAGATTGGTGAAATACTTATTGCCAATACCAAAACAAAAGATGCGTTAGAGTCTATTTTAGAGAAAGACCCTTTTAAAAAGAATGCCGTAGCCGACTATAAAATTATGGAGGTAACGCCTACCATGGCGGCTAAAAAGCTTAACTTTTTGATGGAGCAAGAAGCGTAGGTTAATAGGTATTATTGATATTGAAAAGCCCAGACATTTTTGTCTGGGCTTTGTGTTTAGTACCACTTGGTGAGATTATCAGCTCTGCGCTTTGCAAGCAAAGTTTGTAGTCCTGCCTACGCAGGAATGACATTAACCTTTAGGTTGGGCAGGCGTTACAGAAGGTTGTACATTTGCTTGTTTTGTAAGATAAAATGGACGCATAATTATGAAGAAATCACTAACACTGTTGCTATTGGTTTTTAACGCCGCGTGCTTTTCGCAGCCGGCATTTAAGGTTGATTGTAACACCATTTTTATTTGTGTAGATTCTGCTACCTACAAAAGCCTGTCTGCCACACCCTACTTGCGAGACACCCTGGCTGTGTTTATAGAGAGCGCCACCACCACCAATGCCGGCTCTTACCAGGGCAAATACCTGTTGGGTAAATCGGCTACAATAGAGTTTATTCAGCCCCAAAATACCGGGCTGTTTGGCGACAGTACAGGCGATGTGGGTTTAGAACTTAAAACAAGGCTTTTGGGCCAGCAGGCGGGTATCATTAAAAGCGCCCAGCAGCAAGGCATTACGCTTGATACCAGCAGCGTTACCATACCCGACTCGGCCGGCGCTATTAGCTGGTACAATGCGGTGTCGGTAAAAAGCAATGCAGGAAATTTTGAGTTTTCTACCTTGGAATACCAACGCGATTACCTAAAATACATGGGGTTTGATGATGTTGAAATTGCCGCGCCTATGACCTACGATTACTTCAACACCAAGCTGTCGGGCGGCAGGCAGTACCCTAAACAATTCTCTGCCATAAAATCGGCAACAATTGTAGCAACAGAAAAGGATATAGATATTATAAAGGGTTTTTTCAGCCTTAATAATTTTAAATCAGGCAAAAATAGTTTTACCAATGGCGATTTTACCCTGTACTATACTATTGATAACATGGCAACAGCAACGCGCCTTAAGAATATAAAAATTATGCTTTTAACTACGCAGCGCCCCCGTAAAATAACTATATCTAATAATTTAGAGATAAAGATAAAAAGTAAAGAGGCAACGCTACTTTTTAAGTAATTTGTGTCTATAAAGATCAAAACAGCATTGTTGATGTGAAAGTGTTTGATGGTATAAGCCACTTTATTGCCGGAGAAAAAGGCTGGGAAGAGGTTGCAGGTTATGTGCTGAATTGGATTTAGAGGTTGAAGTAAAACTCCCCCGTCCGCCTTGGGCGGAAACCCCTTAGGAGGGGGATATTAAAAAAAGCAAAAGCCCCATATTTATGGGGCTTTTTAGTGCTTTTATTTAAAGTAGGAATTTTACTGCCCACTAATCACTATCCACTAAAAAAGATGCACCTGCATGCTAAAGTATACCATACGCCCTATTTGCGGGCCACCGAATACCTCAAAACGTTTGTTGTTTAGCACGTTTGAAGCGCCTATACGCAAGGTTGTTTGTAGCGATGTTAGCTCGTAGCTAATCTGGCTGTCTAAAACATTGTAGCTTTTAACAGGGCCGGTAGCAAACGGGCTTTGCCATTGGTAACCATCAACCCACTGCCAGGTAAGGCCAAAGCCTAAGCCTTTCCACACCTTGGTGCCGCGCACACCTACGTTTACTTTATGCTTAGGGGTGTTAAAGCCGGGGATAATATCGTCAGAAAGCTCGTCTGTATTTAACGACGCATAGGTGTAGTTTACGTTGGTTTGGTACTTGCTGTTGAAGTAGTATGTTAACCCCGCAGAACCGCCGTAGCTGGTTACGTTTTGCGAAGCGTTGATTGGTATCTGGTAAACGGTGTATTGTTTGGTAAGTATAGCGTCTTCGCCGCTTTGCTCGCCTGCCTGGCCTATTTTAGGTTCTACCACGCGTATGTCGCCAATAAAGTTCTTGTAGATGCTGTAGTAGCCGCTAATGTCTGCATACAAGCGGCCTTCGAATAACACGCCACGGTAACCCATTTCAACGGTTTGTACCTGCTCGGGGCGAAGCTTGGCAAGGTTTATTGGTTTCAATAAGTCCGATTGTATCTGGAAGGTAGAATCGTAAACGGCGTTATATTCCTGCACCGATGATAGGGTGTACAGGTTGGAGTAGCCATCTAAGTTGCCACGCAACGTAATAGGGCCCAGGTTTAAGAATATAAACTGGTTTTGCAGCGTTGGCATACGGAACGCCTGCTGGGCCGATACTCGGATAACATGGTTTGGGTTTATTGCTACTATGGCCGATAAACGGGGCGAGAACTGTGCTTTAAAGTTTTGGTTTTTATCGCCACGTACCGAAAGAATTAAACGTAAATGGTCTTTAAAGAATTTTTTAGAGCCTTGCACAAATGCGCCATACTCGTAGTTAGATATGGTGTTAAAGCCTTTAGAAGGGTCGTCGGCATCAATCAGCGTATCGCTAAAAATAGTGCCTTCTGAGTTTGGTCTGAAGTAGCGCGCCGAAGCACCGGCTATTAAATCAACCACCTTAACGGGAATGTTGTATTGAACATCGGCATGGTATAATGCAGAGCGGTCTATAAACTTAGAGCCCGATGATAAACGCCCATCGTTAACCACCAGGTTGCGTACAGAATCGAACTTGGTTGAACCTGCACCATACCACTGCAAAGCAGCCGCAGAGCTTGCCATGCCGGTAGCGGTTTGTACATCGCCAAGGTTGGCATCCTGGTCAAACCCGTTGGTAAGTGAGTCGATAACATCAAAGTAAGTAGAAAGGTATTTTTTGATATAGTCGCCTACGTTTACTTTGGCAATGTTTACGCCTGTAAATACAATGTCGTAGCTGTTGCCTGCATTTTCTTTGGTAGTATAAACACGCGCCATTAAACGCTTGCTCTGGAACTCCAGCTTGTGTTGCTGGAATTGTATATCACGTATGGCGTAGCGGTTAGTACCTTGATAAATGGCGCTGCCTAAACCAAACTTTCCGGTGTACGATAGGGTAGTGCTGTCGTTAAAACGGTAGTGCAATTCGCCACCCAGTTTTAAGCTCGACACACGGTTATC